>NZ_JBIDBS010000001.1:0-241984 GCF_043204165.1 Streptomyces sp. NPDC047982
CCGCGCGCTCCCCGCGCCGGCGGGGGCGGGCGGGGCCCCCCCGGGGCCCCCCCCGCGGCCCCCCCCCCCCCGCCGCCCCCCGCCCGCCCCCCCCGCCCCCCCCCCCCCCCCCCCCCCCACCACGGTGAGCGCAAAGGGGCCCTGTCGTGCACAGGGCCCCTTTGCGCTCACCGTTTCCGCGGCAGGCTTGGGCTCACCGCTCCTGCGGCAGGACGAATTCGCACCAGACCGCCTTGCCTCCGCCCGGTCTGCGACGGCAGCCCCAGGACGTGGCGATCGCCGCGACGATGGAGATGCCTCGCCCCGATTCGTCCGCCGGATCGGCGCGACGGCGGCGCGGCAGGTGGTCGTCGCCGTCGGTCACCTCGATGATCAGGCGGCGGTCGGTGCGGCGCAGGCCCAGGCGCATCGGCGGCGTGCCGTGCTTGAGGGAGTTCGCGACGAGTTCGCCGGCGGCCAGGACGCCCAAGTCGCGGAGTTCGGCCGAGAACCGCCACGACGTCAGGACGCCGGTCGCGAAGGCACGGGCGCGCGGGGCTGCTTCGATGCCGCCGAGGAGGTCGAGCGAGGCGTTGTGGAACAGCTCCGCGTCGGCCCCGGTCCGGGCGGGGTGCTGGACCACCAGCACCGCGACGTCGTCGTCGTGTTCCGCGGTGACGCCGAGGGAACGGATCAGCCGGTCGCAGACGACCTGGGGCGACCCCTTGGCGCCCGAGAGTGCGCGCTCGAGCGCGGCGACGCCCTCGTCGATGTCCTCGCTGCGGCGCTCGACCAGGCCGTCCGTGTAGAACACCGCGGTGGAACCGGGCGGCAGCTCGATCGTGCCCGACGTGTGGATCCAGCCACCGGTGCCGAGCGGCGGTCCGGTCGGGTCCTGCGCGCGGTGCACCGTCCCGTCCTCGTGGCACACCAGGATCGGGAGGTGCCCGGCGGAGGCGTGGACGAGCCGGCCCTCGTTGGGGTCGTGGACCGCGTAGGCGCAGGTGGCGATCTGGCTGGCGTCGATCTCGGCGGCGAGACCGTCGAGGAGTTGGAGCACCTCGTGCGGCGGAAGGTCGAGCCGGGCGTAGGCGCGTACGGCCGTACGGAGCTGCCCCATGACGGCGGCGGCCCGGACCCCGCGGCCCATCACGTCCCCGATGACCAGGGCGGTGCGGCCGGCACCGAGCGTGATGACGTCGTACCAGTCGCCGCCGACCGCCGCGTCCGCGCCGCCAGGCTGGTAGGTGGCGGCGATCCTCAGATCGTCGGGCTGTTCCAGGTCCTGCGGGAGCAGCGAGCGCTGGAGGGTGACGGCCGTTTCGCGCTGGCGACGTTCGCTGGCGCGGAGCCGTTCGGCCGCTTCGGCGTGGTCGGTGACGTCGGCGGCGTACACGAGCACTCCACGCCCGCCGCCATCGCCCGCGCCCTCGTTCGTGCTCCTGCTCCTGGCCCTGCTCCGGTGCGTGCCCCGTTCCTTGTCCTTCTTGCGGTTCCTGCCCGGGGTCCTGTCCACGTCGTCGGCCGTTGCGGCGTCACCGTCCCTGTGCACGGGAGTGCAGGTCACGGTGTACGAATTTCCGTTGCGGACCTTGCGGGACTTGACCGTGCGGGGTGTGCCACTGCGCAGGACCTGGTCCATGAGGGGCAGCAGGCTGAGTTCGGCGAGTTCGGGCATCGCCTCGGCGGCGGTGGCGCCGATGGGGCGCGGGCCGAAGGCGGCGACATAGGCGTCGTTGACGTACTCGATCCGGTGGTCGGGACCGTGCACCAGGGCCACCAGAGCGGGCAGTCGGCCCAGCAGATCGCGCGCGGAGAGGTCTTCCAGGGTGGGGCCGCCGGCCCCGAAGGGGCGGCCGTCGTGCGCGTCGTCGCGCGTCCCGTCGCTCGCTTTGTCGCGCGTCCCGGCATGCCCGTCGCCGGACCTGCCGTCGGACGTGCCGTCGGGCATGACCGTGCTCGGGTCGCTGCCCGGCGGACGAGTCCCGGGCTCGGGCTCGGGGCGTGCGTACTCGGCGCGCGCCGGGGGTACGGAGCTGCGGTCGTCCCGAGCGGCGGCGCGGCGCTGCGTTCCGGGTAGGCGGGCGCTCCAACGCGTGAAGTTCACGGAATTTCTGGCCTCGTGTGTCGGTGTGGTCCGCTCGGGCGGGCTGCTTCCTCTGCCGGTCCCAGTTCCCTCCGGCGGGTCCAGCGGTTTCGTCGGACCCCTTGGTTCTGCCGGGGTCCGACGGTTCTGCCGGATCCGACAGTTCTGCCGGGGCCGGACCCGGGAGAGCGCAGCCGGGCCTCATCGCGCTGCTCGTGCCTCTGAGGCGTCAGGGGTGCCGGAGGCGTCAGAGGCACCCGGCGCCCGTGACGCGTCAGGTGGCCCCGGCGCGTCACACGCGTTTAATGCTTCTGGTGCTTCTGGTGCCTCTGATGTCTCTGATGCGTCTCGGACATCGGGGATGTCGCTGCTGTTCACTGTCTCGTCGCTGCCGGCCGGGGTCACTCTGCGCAGGTGTGGGCCCACCTATGGTCACACGTCCAGTGTGGCGGACCGTACTGACAGTTGTCGGTACGGCGATGCCGCGGTCGGGTGAGGCTCCGGCCCGACGGCTGGTCAGCCGCCGGGCCTCATGGGGCGGCCGGGGCCCGGGGGGCCGCCGGTGGTCGGTGGGCCGCCCGGCCCGGCCCGTCCACCTCCCGCGGCACGTTCGAATTCGGCGCGCGGATGTTCCAGTGAGCCGAGGGAGACGACCTCGCGCCTGAAGAGCCCGGCGAGCGTCCATTCGGCCAGGACTCGGACCTTCCGGTTGAACGTCGGGACGCGGCTGAGGTGGTACGTGCGATGCAGCAGCCAGGCCGGCCCCCCTTTGAGCGCGCGACCGCGGACCTGGGCCACGCCCTTGTGGAGGCCCAGCGAGGCGACGGATCCCGTGCAGGCGTGGCGGTACTCCTGGAGGGGTTCGCCGTCGACCGACGCGAGGACGTTCCTGGCGAGGACCTTGGCCTGGCGCACGGCGTGCTGGGCGTTGGGGGCGGTGCTGACGCCTTTTCCGGTGGCCGTCAGGTCTGGTACGGCCGCGGCATCCCCGGCGGACCAGGCGTGCTCGACGCCCTCGACGGCGAGTTTTGCCGTGCACCTGAGCCTGCCGCGCTCGTCGAGCGGCAGATCGGTGGCGGCGAGGACCGGAGCCGGTTTGACGCCCGCCGTCCACACGAGGGTGCGGGCCGGGATACGGGAACCGTCGCTCAGGACGGCGACGCGGTGCTCACAGGACTCCAGCCGGGTGTCGAGGCGCACGTCGATGTTGCGGCCGCGCAGCTCGCGGATCACGTACAGCCCCAGCACGTCACCGACCTCGGGAAGGATGCGGCCGGACGCCTCGACGAGGATCCACTTCATGTCCTGCGCCCTGATGTTGCGGTAGTACCGCGAGGCGTGGCGGGCCATGTCCTCCAGTTCGGCGAGCGCCTCGACGCCCGCGTAGCCGCCACCGACGAAGACGAAGGTGAGGGCGGCGGCGCGCAGGGCCGGGTCCCGGCTGGTGGAGGCGATGTCCATCTGCTCGATGACGTGGTTGCGCAGTCCGATGGCCTCTTCGACGGTCCTGAAGCCGATGCCGTGGTCGGCGAGGCCGGGGACCGGGAGGGTACGCGAGACGGAACCGGGCGCAAGGACGAGTTCGTCGTACGGGATCTCGACGGCGCCCGTGCCGTCCTGCGCGGTGGCGAGTGTGGTCACGGTGGCCGTGCGCCTGGAGTGGTCGATGTACCGCGCCTCGCCGATCAGGATCCGGCAGTGCGCCAGAACCCGGCGCAGCGGCACGACGACGTGGCGCGGCGAGATCGAACCGGCGGCCGCCTCGGGCAGAAACGGCTGATACGTCATATAGGGATCGGGGGTGACGACGACGATCTCGGCACGGCCGTTCCTGAGCCGCTGCTTCAGCTTCCGCTGAAGACGCAGCGCCGTGTACATCCCGACGTAGCCGCCGCCGACGACGAGAATGCGCACGCACGTCGGGGGGCCGGAGGGTGTTCCCCCGGATTCTGAAGCCATCACCACCCCATGACGCAACGGGCTCAAGGGTTTGTCCACAGCCCCGGCAAATTGTGTGACCGGAGATCTCGGAGGGGGTGGCACCGTCGGTGGCGGCGATGTCGCGGAAGCCGCGCAGGTCAGGGGGCGGGGCGGGGCGGCGGGCCGAGGTCGCTCGGGTGACCGGCCGGGGCTTGCACCGATCGGGGGGCGCTCCGTGCGGAACTACCCTCTTCTGAATTGACGCGGCCTCAACTATGTTCGTATGTCGTCGGAGTGCCGGGTCGGGACCAAGATCCACTCTCTGGCTCAGGCGGCGGGAAGTCTCCGGGGGGAGACGTCATTACCGGGGGAACATCATGCATATTCAGGATGCTCATTGGCAGACCGCTGCGGCGGTTACGTCCCATTCGTCCGATGGGAACGGCCGAGGCGGCGCTGTCGGAACCGTGGGGGTGGTCGACGAAGTGACGCCGGTCGGCACGACGGCGACGACCACGGCGGGCCTGACGAACGGGGGGATCGGGGCGAACGGAGCGAACGGCCGCTCGACCCCGCTTCGTGTGGACGCCCAGCGCAATCTGGAACACGTGCTGCGCGCCGCGCGCGAGGTGTTCGGCGAGCTGGGGTACGGGGCCCCGATGGAGGACGTGGCGCGCCGCGCCAGGGTCGGCGTCGGCACGGTGTACCGGCGGTTCCCGAGCAAGGAGGTGCTGGTCCGGCGGATAGCCGAGGAGGAGACCGCCCGGCTGACGGACCAGGCGCGGACCGCCCTGGGGCAGGAGGAGGAGCCGTGGTCGGCGCTGTCGCGCTTCCTGCGTACGTCCGTGGCCTCGGGCGCGGGCCGGCTGCTGCCGCCGCAGGTGCTCCGGGTCGGCGCCGACGCCGGTTCTGGGGCTGAGGCCAAAGCCGCCGCGGGGGAGACCGGCGTCGGTTCCCGTGCCGGGGGCGCGGGCAGCCCGCTGCCGACCGCGGACGCGGGCGCCGCCGCGGCGATCCTGGCGGCGGGCACCGTGCAGGTGCCCCAGCAGCGGCAGGGCACGGGCCCGGACGACCTCCGGCCGGCCGAGACAGGCCCCATACCGGAGGCCGGGCGCGACGGTGTGGACGACGCCGGGGCCGGTGAACTGCTGGAGGTCGTCGGGCGGCTCGTGGACCGGGCGCGCGCGGCCGGTGAGCTGCGCCGTGACGTGACGGTGGCGGATGTGCTGCTGGTCATCGCGACGGCGGCGCCTTCGCTGCCCGACGCGGCTCAGCAGGCGGCGGCTTCGAGTCGACTGCTGGACATCCTGCTCGAGGGGTTGCGCTCCCGGCCTGCCGCCTGAGCGCCGGGGCCGCCCCCGGCCCTTCGAAGGTCGGGGGCGGCCGTCCGAGGTCGCAGGTCGTCTGACGCCGGGGGTCACTGAGGCCGGGGGCGTCTGCGGCCTGGGCGTCTGCGGCCTGGGGCGTCTGAGGCCGGGGGTCACTGAGGCCGGGGGCGTCTGCGGCCGGGCGGCCGTCTGAGGCCGGGGAGGGGGTGAGGCGTCGCCACGCCGCTCCCACGGTCCTTCCGCAGCCGATCCACTACCGGCCAATGGCCCAGCCGCGACCGGTCCGCCACCGATGCGCTACCGACCTGCGGCTGTTCCACGGTCGTTCCGCAGCCGATCTGCGGTCGTCGCGCGGCCGTTCCGTGCCCGTCGAGCAGCTTTTCCGTACTCGTGGAGAACCTTTTCCGGGTACGCCGCGCCGCCTTTCCGCGGCTGATCCACAGCCCGCTCGCGGCCGAATCCCGTTTTGTCCGCGCCCATTTCACGGCCGGAGCCCGGCCGAATCCCGACCGAATGCCTGTCGTTTCCCGGTGGCTCCGCATCGCCGTACGGGCTCAAATGGCCCTCAGCGACGGGGCCTTCCCCCGATACCCGCCCTGCCCGCGCAAAAAGGTGCTCGGATATTCTTTCCCGAATGAGCGGCGGTCAGCGCTCATATTCGAGAGAACACCCCGGATGAGTGGTTGCCGGGGCTGAGGGTCCGGCGTGATTGCGCCATGTGGCACGCTTGCCCGATGTTCGGGTCCGACAGCGCATACGGGGGCTTTCGCGATGAGCGGTGACGGGCAGCAGGAAGAGTCGTTCGACGACATCGCCGCCACGGACGGTGTGGCGAAAGCCAATGGTCCGTTCGCCCGCCAGGTACCGCATCAGGGCGGCCCGGGACGATCGAGGGGCGGCGCCGATGCGGGCAGCGTCCTGCCGGGCCCGTGGCCGGGGGCACTCGGCTCCGGCGTCGACGCGGATGTCGAGGCCGCGGTGCCGATGCAGCGGGAGGGCGGCAGCGCCACCGACGGCGCCGGTTCCGACGCCGATCTGATCAGGCAGATGCGGAACGGCGACGACCGCGCGTACGAGGAGTTGTTCCGACGGCACTCGGACGCGGTGCGCCGCTACGCGCGCAGCTGCTGCCGGGACGCACACACCGCCGACGACCTGACGGCCGAGGTCTTCACGCGCACGCTGCAGGCGGTACGGAGAGGCAAGGGCCCCGAGGAAGCGGTGCGGGCCTACCTCATGACCGCCGTCCGGCATGTCGCGGCCGCCTGGACCAAGACCTCGAAGCGGGAGCAACTGGTCGAGGACTTCGCTGTATTCGCCACGCAGGCCGCCGAGGCGTCGCAGGTGTCGGAAGTGGAGACGCTCGATCTCGGCGCGGACGTGCTCGCGATGCACGCGGCCGAGCGTTCGATGGCCATGCGGGCCTTCCGCAGCCTGCCGGAACGCTGGCAGGCGGTGCTGTGGCACACCACCGTCGAGGAGGAGTCGCCCAGCGAGATCGCCCCGCTTTTCGGGCTGACCGCCAACGCCACCGCGGTCCTGGCCAGTCGGGCCCGCGAAGGGCTCAAGCAGGCATACCTCCAGGCCCATGTGAGCCAGTCGCTCACCTCCGGAGACGACTGCGCACGCTACGCCGACCGGCTGGGGGCGTACGCCCGGGGCGGGCTCCGGATGCGGGCCGAGCGCGGGCTGCGGGGGCATCTCGACGAGTGCGCGAAGTGCAGGCTCGCGGCGGGCGAACTGGCCCATGTCAACGCCGGAATTCCGGCACTGCTGCCGGTCGCGGTCGTCGGCTGGCTCGCTGCCGGGTACTCGCTCAAGTCCGCTGGGATCGCCGCCGGTGGCGCTGCCGGGGCGGTCGGTGCGGGGGCCGCGGCGGCTGCGACCGGCGGGGGCTCCTCCGGGGGCGCGGGCGGCAGTGGCACGAGCGGCGGCGGCGCGCTCTCGAAAGGGCTCGGCGCACCGGTGAAGGTCGGCATCGTGACAGCGGTCGTCGTGGCCGCGGCAGCCGGACTGGCCTGGGCCGTGGTCGGCAGCGACCGACCGGGGCCCGAGGCCGGACATGCCACCCGGCCCGCCGTCGCGGCACCCGCGGTGCCGCCGCCCGCACCGCCGAATCCGACGTCGTCCTCGCGGTCCCAGCCGCCGGTGCCCCCCGCCCCTGCGCCGCCGGCCGCCGCATTGCCCGCCGCGACACCGTCGGCGGCGCCCTCGGCCGCGGCTCGGACTCCCCAGCCGAAGCCGACGTCCAAGCCGACAACGACGGCTCCGGACCCCACGCGTCCGCCGACCGCGCCGCCTCCCGCGCCCGGACCGACTTCGACGGCGACAACGCCCGGAAAGCCCGAGCCGACCGAGCCCGGGTCGCCCCCCGTCCCGACCCCCACCCCTCCGCCACCGCCCACCGTCTACCGGCTCAGCGAGCTGCGCTACTCGACGGCCGGCGACCACACCGAGCCCGAAGTGGTGGCGAACGAGAGCAACTGGCTCTGGCAGCGCTCCGGTCTGTGGATCGGCGGCACGCAGTACGCCCACGGCGTGACCGTTCACAGCAAGTCCTCGGTCACGATCCAGTTGAACCGGCAGTGCTCGCGGTACGAGGCCCTGGTCGGGCTCGACAACCTGTCGCTGGGGTTGGGCGCGGTGCGCTTCTCCGTCCTCGGCGGAGACGGGTCGCTGCTGTGGCGCTCCCCGGTGGTGCACGGCGGTGACCCGGCCGTACCCGTCGACGTCGACATCACCGGTCAGACCAGGATCCGGCTCGTCGTCGAGCGGATGCAGCACGGCAGCGGCGCGGCACTCGCCGACTGGGCGGTTTCGGGCCTCAACTGCCGCTGAGACGGCCGGGCAGAGTCGGCAGCCCCGCCGCCGACCGGGCCGGGGCCGACCGGACCGGGCCAGGGAGAGCGCGGTTGAGGTCGACCGGGCCGGGGAGTCAGGCGCGGTCCTCAGGTGGCGCCTTGCTCCCTGCCGGGGCGTCCAGTAGCCCCGGCGTAGCGAGCCGAAGCCCCGCCACGCCCCTACGGCTGCGAGCCGACCACGGCCGCGCGCTCCACCAGGGCTGGAGGCTCCGCGCGTCTGCGCGCTTCGCCACGTCTGCGCGCTTCGCCACGTCTGCGCACTTCGCCACGTCTGCGCACTTCGCCACGTCTGCGCACTTCGCCACGGTCGCAGGCTCCGCTACGGCTGCAAGCTCCGCTACGGCTGCAAGCTCCGCCTAGCCGGGACGACCCCGTGCGCGACCGCGCGACGACGAGGCGCCTCCGTACCCGTCCAGCAGGTGCCACGCCGCGACACGAGGCGGCGCAGCCAGAGTTCCATGGACGCCAGGTGGGCCAGGCCGTCCAGCGGGAGCGCTTCGCCGTCGGCGGCGGCACGCAGGGCCTTGCGCACGACGCGGGCCTCGACCAGACCGGCGTCGGCGAGCAGCGGGGCGTCGAAGAGGGCCATCAGGTCCGGGAGGGCGGCGCGCAGACCGGTGCGGGCGGTCGCCTGGGAGGTGGCGTGGGAGGGGGTGCCCCAGCCGGGCGGCAGGTCGTGGATGCCCGCGCCCGCGAGCACCCGGCGCAGGATCGCTCCACGGGCGCCCGGCTGCACCCGGAGCGATTCGGGGAGCGCGCGGGCGGCGCGTACGACCTGGTTGTCGAGGAAGGGGGCGTGCAGACGCTGGCTGCGGTTCTCGGCGGCCTGCTCCAGGATCCGGTGGTCGGCCGCGTACCGGGCGAGCGCCGCCCGTGCCCGGGCCTCGCCCGGACGCTGGACGGAGAGCGGCCGGACCGCGGCCTCCTGGAGACGAACCGATACTTCGGCAAGCGCTTCCCCGGTCAGCCAGTGCGCGGCGGGACCGGGCCGCGACCAGGCGAGGGCGGCGAGCGAGGCGTCGGCCGCGGTGTCGAGGTCGGGTACGTGGCGGTTGGCGCCCGGCAGCCGGTCGGCCGCCGCTTCCAGCCCCGTGCGGTACGAGGTCCGGGACAGGCGCCGGGCCGCGCGGTAGATGGTGAACGGGACGAAGAAGGAGTGCGCGCTCGGGCCCTCGGCCTTGGCGAGGGCCGCCACCGGACGCAACAGGTGGCGCCTGCGCCGGTCCATCAGCAGGTCGGCGAGGCGCGCGGGGTGGGCGTCGAGGACCTGCCGGGCGCCGCCGCCGACGAAGTGGTCGGCGCTGCCGGACGCGAGGCGGCGGCGGTGACGCTCGGCGGCGACGAGGGAGGGCGCGGGTTCGTCGGTGAGCGGGCCGCCGCCCAGGTCGGCGTAGGGCAGGGCCTCCTCCCCGCCGGCGACGACGACGTGGTGCAGGCGCGGGTCGGCGGCGATGACGCGGGCGCGTTCGAGTTCGCCCTCGTGCCCGTGCGCGGTGAGGTCGTTGAAGGTGACGGCGAGCAGCCGTTCCCCCGCGCCCGTGCCGTGGCCGAGGAGGCTTCCGGGCAGACCGGGCAGCCCCGGCAGTCCGGCGGCGAGCAGGGCGAGCGTTCCGGAGGCACTGCCCCCGGAGAGGTCGGCGCCGATGCCGGGAACGGGCGCGCCCCGCGCGGCGCGCCGGTCGGCCGGCCCCATTCCGGGGACCGGCCCCGGATCGGGCGGCAGGGTCCCGGGGGCGTGGCGCGGCGCGGCGAGTCTGGCGCGTACGGCATCGACCAGTGCGTCCCGCACCCCGTCGACGGCGCTCACCGGGTCGAGTTCGGGCGCGGCGACGGCCAGCGAGGCCACCGCCTCGTACCCGGTGATCTCGCGCGAGCCCTCTCGGAGGATGAGCGCGTGCCCCGGCGGGATGCGCTTGACGCCCTCGTACGGGGTGCCGTCGCGCAGCGCCTCCGGGGTTTCGGGGCAGGCGAGCAGCGCGGCCAGGTGACCGATGTCCAGCTGGGCCTCGACGAGGTCGGCGAGCGGAAGCGCGGCGGTGGCGTACGCGGTGCCGCCGGCCCAGGGGGTGTGGAAGACGGGGCGTGCTCCCGCGAGGTCACCGATGACGCCGATCCTCCGGCCGACCTGGACGACGGCCGTGTAACTGCCGGGCCACGAGGTGAGGTGGCGCAGGGCTCCGCCCCGCGCGGCGAGGAGTCCGACCCGCAGTTGTTCGTCCGTGGCGCCGCAGCAGCCGAGGACGGCGAGCCGGGCGGTGGGCGCGCCCCCGGCCGTTTCGGCCGTCCTGACACGGATCTCGTCCGGGCGCCAGTCGCCGACGGCCCACAGCGGATCCGGGTCGCCCCACAGGAGTTGGGATCCGACGGGCTGCACGGTGCGCCCCGCGGCGACGTCACCGACCGCACCGGCGGTGCCGGCGATACCGGAGCGCGCGGCGACACTGCTCCACCCCACCAACCAACGCATCGCCGCCTCCACGGACTGTGGACGAAACGGCGCATCGGGAACGCACCGGGAGAACTCCGGTGGTGCGCGCCGTCGTTGCGAACATGCTGCCACGACGGACACGTGCCGGACGGCTACGGAGGGCGCACGTCGGACGGGCATGCACCCCCGGCAAGGGCCGGACCGGCGCGGGCGACGACCGGGTCCCGGCAGACATCCACCGGTCGGCGGCCCGGGGCCGGACCCCCGGCGGTACGGGTGGTGCGCGGCCCGCGCACGGCGTTCCGGCCGCCAACAGCCTTACATCTCAGGCGCGTTGCCTATCACATGAGAGCCGCGTCACGCGGCCGTTATCCAGCCACTTTCCGTGGCGTTCACGGATCCCTGACGGGCGATCGACGGGTGATCGGGGCACGATCATGGACGTGTTGACGCGGATCTCCGCGAATCGATCGAACCAACCTCGACCGATCGACGATTTTCGGCCATTCTCGGGGCATGGCGAAGCCTGGCGGTGGGGAACTCGCCGCCCTGGACGCCCTGTTTCACCCCGGTTCGCTCCCCGGTCTTTCCGGGCCCCTCTCCCCAGGCCGCTCTCCGAAACGATCCTCCCGGCTTCTCCCGAAATCTCCTTCGCCGCGGAATGCCGTCGGCACATGCCTCCGGGGAGGCCACCGACGGCCCGACACCTGCTCGGGGCCCGTTTCCGGACCCGTCTTCCGCACCCGTCCCCGCACTCGCGCACACGCCCTCTTCGCGCCCGGCCAACACCGGGTCCGCGCCGCCCCGAGCCACCGTCCCGGACCGCCGCACCGCCCCCCGCCCACGGCCACGGACCGGCTTCCACGCACGGTCCGGGAGGCGTCTCCCGCCTCCCGGACCGGTCCACCGCCTGCGGGGAATGAGGCGGCAGTGTCCCCCAGCCCACTGGTTCCATCGCAGTGGGCCGACCCACGCAGCACCCATGGAAGCCCTTCCGAAACGGCCGGACGAGAGCGCATGGCCGGGCGCACGGCCACACACCGGGAGCACGCGCGAAATCCCGGCGGACACCGCCTCCACGCTGCGCGAACACCGCGCCCGCCCTGTGCGGACGCCGCTTCCGGGAGCGCACGGACGGGGCATCGGGCGGACACGGAACCGGCGTCCGCGGGGCGTCGCGCGGGCCCCGGAGCACGCCGTCCGCGACACCCCGCGCAGCACGTCGCGCGACGGCCCCGTACCGCCGCGCAGGACGGCCCGGCACACACTCCGCGCACCTCGGGACGGGTCGCCCGGCCGGGCTCCGGACGGGCCTCCCGGACGGCCTGCGCGCGGGGCCCGCGCCGGCCCCGAGGCGGCTTCCGGGACGTCTGCGGGGGCGGCCCGGCAACGCCCCCGACCGCACGGACAACATTCCCGCCATACGGACGTCTGCCCCTTAACGGTAGGGATGCGGCGAACTACGCTGGGTTCACTGAGGTTCTCGGCAGGAGGCATATTCCTCGGGGCTCCGCCACACGCGTGTGCGGCGGGAGTGCCGGGGTTCGTCCCTGGGGAGGACACGGTACGAATGCCGCGCGCCGCAACGGGTGACGCGGCGGCCGTCTGTGTGTCGAGGGGTGACGCATGTCCAGGGAGCAACGAGGACCGAACGAGAAGCTCGGAACCGTTCTCGCCCTCGCGGGAATCAGCAACGCCGGACTCGCCCGGCGGGTCAACGACCTCGGGGCGCAGCGCGGTCTGACACTCCGGTACGACAAGACCTCGGTGGCCCGTTGGGTCTCCAAGGGCATGGTGCCGCAGGGGGCCGCGCCCCATCTCATCGCGGCGGCGATCGGAGCCAAGCTCGGCCGTCCGGTCCCGCTGCACGAGATCGGGCTCGCGGACGCCGATCCGGCACCGGAGGTCGGGCTGGCCTTCCCGCGCGATGTGGCCGAAGCGGTCCGTTCCGCGACCGAGCTGTATCGGCTGGATCTGGCCGGACGCCGGGCGGGCAGTGGCGGGATCTGGCAGTCGCTCGCGGGCTCGTTCTCGGTGAGCGCGTACGCGACCCCCGCTTCCCGTTGGCTGATATCCCCCGCCGACCCGTCGGTGGAGCGCGATGCGAACGCCGCCCGGACGGCCGTCCTCGGCCCCCAGGGCACAACAGAGGGCGCACGCACCGGCGCGGGAGCGCACGGCGCTCCGGGCAGGGCGGCCGGAAGCAGCGACGTGGAAACGACCACCGAGTCCTCCACCACGGCCCCCGCCGCGTCCTCCACCGAGCCGTCCCCGACGCCGGACACGGCCGATGGCGCGGCACACGGCACGCCCGACGCCGGGGGCTACTCGCGAGTCCCCGCGGGTCCGGCGGAGACTCCCGGGTCACGCAGGCAGTCCGGCCCACCGGCAGCGGCCGGTGCACGTCCGGCGGCCGGTGCGCAGGCGGCGGACCCGCCCGGTCCGGGAACCCCGGCTCCCGGAAGCCCGCGCACGGCGTCCATCCCCACCCAGCCGGGCCCGCAGAACACGTCCGCGTCCGGGACCGCCGCTTCCGCCTCCGCCAGGGCCGTCAGGAGCGACCGGGCTGCCAAGGCCGCTCCGGCACCGTCCGCCCCGCCCCGGCGGGGCGGCGGCGGCGCGAGCACCGGCACGGGCACGGGCACGCTCGCGCCCCCGGTCACGAGCGACATATCCCCCTTGCGGGTCGGCCACAGCGATGTAGCCAAGCTGCGCGAGGCGGCCCAGGACGCCCGACGCTGGGACTCCAAGTACGGCGGCGGGGACTGGCGTTCCTCCATGGTCCCCGAGTGCTTACGGGTCGACGCGGCACCGCTGCTGCTCGGTTCGTACAGCGACGAGGTGGGCAGGGCCCTCTTCGGCGCGGCGGCCGAGCTGACCCGGCTCGCCGGCTGGATGGCCTTCGACACCGGCCAGCAGGAGGCCGCGCAGCGCTACTACATCCAGGCGCTCAGACTCGCCCGGGCCGCGGCCGACGTGCCTCTCGGGGGATACGTCCTCGCGTCGATGTCGTTGCAGGCGACCTACCGCGGGTTCGCCGACGAGGGGGTCGATCTCGCCCAGGCGGCCGTCGAGCGCAACCGGGGGCTCGCCACGGCCCGCACCATGAGCTTCTTCCGCCTCGTGGAGGCCCGCGCCCACGCGAAGGCGAACGACGCGCCGGCGGCGGGAGCTGCGCTGAAGGCCGCCGAGGGCTGGCTGGAGCGCTCCCGGGACGGCGACGCGGACCCGTCGTGGCTGGGCTTCTACTCGTACGACAGGTTCGCGGCCGACGCCGCGGAGTGCCACCTCGACCTGAAGGCGCCCCGACAGGTGCGGCGCTTCACCGAACAGGCCCTGTCCCGGCCCACCGAGGAGTTCGTCCGCTCGCACGGGCTGCGGCTCGTGGTGTCGGCGGTGGCCGAACTGGAGTCGGGGAACCTCGACGCGGCCTGCGCGGCGGGGACGCGCGCGGTGGAGGTCGCGGGCCGCATCTCCTCGGCGAGAACCACGGAGTACGTACGGGACCTGCTGCACCGGCTCGAACCGTACAGGCACGAACCGCGCGTCGCCGAGCTGCGCGAACGGGCCCGGCCGCTGCTGGTGGCACCCGCCTGACCGGCCCGTCCCGGCCGCCGCTCCGCCGGGCCGTCGCCCCGCGTGCTCCGTACGGACCGCATGCCCGGGGCGGCGGCCGGGCACGCGTGAACGTCCGCGCACGGACACTCCCCGCACGAATGCGCGCGAACGTTCGCGGAACAAGCGCTCGACGAAGGTACGCGCCACGCTGGGGCCCACTGGTTTGAGTGCGGTGTCAGTGGGTCAGTGCACTATCGGGGTGGGAGGTGGCGTGGTGATGACGCATGCGGCGTACGACTGCGACGTGCTGGTGATCGGCGGCGGAATCATCGGCCTGTCGACGGCGTACGCCCTCACGCGCACCGCCCCCGGCACCCGGGTGACGGTGCTGGAGAAGGAGCCGGGCCCCGCCCGTCACCAGACCGGGCGCAACAGCGGAGTGATCCACAGCGGCATCTACTACCCTCCCGGCTCGCTCAAAGCCCGCTACGCGGTGCGTGGCGCCGCCGAGATGGTCGAGTTCTGCGCGGAGCACGGCATCGCGCACGCGGTGACCGGCAAGCTGATCGTCGCGACCGAGCGGTCCGAGCTGCCCCGGCTGCACGCGCTGGTCCAGCGCGGACGGCAGCACGGACTCCCGGTGCGCGAGCTGGGGCCCGCCCAGATCGCCGCGTACGAGCCCGACGTGCGCGGGCTCGCCGCGATCCGCGTCGGGACGACCGGGGTGTGCGACTTCACGGCGGTGGCGGCCCGGTTCGCCACCGAGGTGGTCGCGGCGGGCGGGCTGATCCGTCATGACGCGGAGGTCGTCTCGGTCGACCGGCGTCCCTGGGGTGTGGCGGTCCGCACGGCGGACGGCGCGGTGGTACGGGCCCGGGTGCTGGTCAACTGCGCGGGGCTCCACTGCGACCGGGTGGCACGGCTGGCGGGCGACGACCCGGGAGTGCGGATCGTGCCGTTCCGGGGGGAGTACTACGAGCTGACGCGGCCGGAACTGGTGCGCGGGCTGGTCTACCCGGTGCCCGACCCGGCGTTCCCCTTCCTCGGCGTGCATCTGACCCGCGGCCACGACGGCGGTGTGCACGTCGGCCCGAACGCGGTGCCGGCGCTGGCCCGCGAGGGATACGGGTGGCCCGTCGTCCACCCCCGTGAGCTGGCGGACACCCTGGCCTGGCCGGGCACCTGGCGGATCGCGCGCAGACACTGGCGGTACGGGGCGGGCGAGGTGCGCCGTTCGCTGTCGAAGCACGCGTTCACGGCGGCGGTGCGACGGCTGCTGCCCGATGTCACGGAGGCCGACCTGCGGCCCGCCCCGGCCGGGGTCAGGGCCCAGGCGGTGCTGCGCGACGGCACCCTGGTGGACGACTTCCTGATCCGCGAGGCCCCGCACACCGTCCACGTACTGAACGCCCCGTCGCCCGCCGCGACGGCCTCCCTGCCCATCGGGCGGGAGGTGGCACGCAGGGCGCTGCTCCGAGCGCGGGAGACGGGGTGGAAGCCGCCCGCCGTAGAATCGGGGCATTGTGTCTGAGCCCTTGAACCCCTCCGCGAACCCTCCCGCAGACCGCACCGCGGGCCGCTCGGGTGTGTCGTCCCCCGCCGAGACCGCGCCGGAGACCACCTCCAGGACCTCCACAGGGGCCACCTCGTCCGGGGCCACCGCGTCCGAGGCCGCCTCCGGGATTCCGGACGATCTGCGCGCCGCCTCCTTCGAGCGGCAGCGCAGGCTGCGCCAGGAGCCGCGCTTTCCCGGCGGGCCCGCCGTCGACCCGGCCGGGTCGCACCACGAGCGCCGCATCCGCAGCTTCCAGCCGCGCCGCAGCCGCGTCACGCCCGGCCAGGAGGACGCCCTGATGCGGCTCTGGCCCACGTGGGGCCTGGACATCGACGGGCGGCGGGTACTCGACCTGCCCGCGCTGTTCGACGGGCTCCCGGTCGTGCTGGAGATCGGGTTCGGCATGGGTGAGGCCACCGCGCAGATGGCCGCCGACGACCCGGGAACCGGCATTCTCGCCGTCGACGTCCACACACCCGGCCAGGGCAATCTGCTCGGTCTCGCGGAACGGAACGGCCTGTCCAACATCCGCGTCGCCAACGGCGACGCGATCATCCTGCTGCGCGAGATGCTGAAGCCGGACTCGCTGGACGGGCTGCGGGTGTACTTCCCCGACCCGTGGCCCAAGAAGCGTCATCACAAGCGTCGGCTCATCCAGCCGGAGTTCCTCGACCTGGTGGCCCAGCGGCTGAAGCCGGGCGCCCTGGTCCACTGCGCGACCGACTGGGAGCCGTACGCGGAGCAGATGCTGGAGGTGCTGACCGCGCACCCCCTCTTCGAGAACACCCTGCCGGAGGGCGGCTACGCGCCGCGCCCCGCGTTCCGGCCGCTGACCCGGTTCGAGGGCCAGGGGCTCGACAAGGGCCATGTCGTGCACGACCTGCTCTTCACCCGTCGCTGACGCTCCGCGACCGTCCACCACCGGCCATTCCCCGTGGCCGGTGTCGGTGCCGCTCGTTAGGGTCGTGGGGTGGTATACGAAGGGTCTGTCCAGCAGCGGCAGCCGCACCCGGCCGTCCCGGTCCTCGAGGAACAGCGGGTCGGCGAGATCCTGGCCGGCGTGCCGGAGCGCAGGCACTGGCGGTACCGGCCGCGCCGCGTCGGCATGGTGTGGCGCAGCAGGACGTTCCGCGTCGCGGCCGTGTGCACGGTACTCGCGGTGTGCGCCCTGGCGATCCTGGCCCTGGTCCGCAATCAGACAGGCACCGAGGGCTTCCTCGTCGGTATCGGCCTCGCGGTGCTGCCCGTACCGCTCCTGATGGCTGCGTTCCGCTGGCTGGACCGGGTCGATCCCGCGCCCTGGCGGAACCTGCTGTTCGCCCTGGCCTGGGGTGCGTTCGCGGCCGCCCTGATCGCGATCCTCGCGAACTCGTTCGCCACCCGCTGGATAGCCACGGCCACCGCCGACCCGTCGAACGCGGACATCCTCGGTGCCACGGTCATAGCACCGGTCGTCGAGGAGAGCGCCAAGGCCGCCGCGATCCTGCTGGTCTTCCTGTTCCGAAGACGTGAGTTCAACGGAGTCGTCGACGGCGTCGTGCTCGCCGGATTCACCGCGAGCGGCTTCGCCTTCACCGAGAACATCCTCTATCTGGGCAACGCCTTCGGCGAGGACCAGCAGACCGGGGCCTCGGGCGTCGTCTCGGTGACCGCCGCGACGTTCTTCGTGCGGGCGGTGCTGTCGCCGTTCGCGCACCCGCTCTTCACGATCCTGACCGGAACGGGCTTCGGGCTCGCCGCCGCCAGTGCCCGAAACCAGCGGTTCCGTCGCATCGGGCTGCCACTGCTGGGACTCGTCCTCGCCATGGGCATGCACGCGTTGTGGAACGGGTCGGCCTCCTTCTTCGGACCGCTCGCCTTCTACGCCGTGTACGCGGTGTTCATGGTCCCGCTCTTCGGCGTGGTGACCTGGTTGGTGATCTGGGCACGCCGACGCGAGCTGCGCGCGCTCGCCGCCGAACTGCCCGCCTACGCGGCGGCCGGCTGGCTGACCCCCGCCGAACCGCTCGCCCTCGCCTCCATGCGGGCCCGCGGCCTGGCCCGGGACGCGGCCCGACACCACTCCCTCGGAGCCGGGGGGCACTGGGGCGACCCGTACGGACCGGGCCACGGCCCCGCGGCCCCGGTCGCCGCGCCCGCCCGGACACCGTTCCAGGCACCGCTCCCCGCTCAGGCCGTGCCGCAGAACTGGGCGCACCACAAGGCGCACTCCAGGGCACACCGCAAGGCGCGGGCCCAGGCCAAGGCTCAAGGCAAGGCCGCCGCCCGCACCGTCGCCGAGTACGAGTCGTTCGCGATGTCACTGGCCTCGCTCCGCCGACAGGCCCGCCTCGGGACGGCGGGGCCCGACTTCGCCGCACGCGAGCTGGAGCTGCTGCACCACCTCTGGCAGCGCAGGGACGTGGCCGCCCCCGCCCTCACCTACGCGGCGCAGGCGGCGGGCCTCCTGCATCCCTACCCGTTCCCGCCCGGCCCGCCCGCGTACTGGCCGCCGACGTCGGCCCCGGCCGCGTTCCCGCCACCGCACCAGGCGTACGGCGGCTACAACCCGTACCAGCTACCGCCGCCGTAGCCGCGGACGCCCGAACGCCCCCGGTAGCACGGCGCTCCAAGGGCGTTCGGGAAGATCGGCGGCGAACGAAGCACGACCGGAACCGAGAACGGTCCGCCGAATCCGGCCGCGCTGCCGGTCGGGCCTGCCGACCGGGCCTGCCGACCGGACTTCCCAGCCGGGCCTGCGGGTCGGGCTGTGGGCCGCGCTGGTCGGCCGGGCTTGTCGGTGGCGTCCGTCAGGGACTTCCGTCAGGCGGATGCCTCGGTGAGGTCGGCCAGTTCCTCCTGGGTCAGCCGGAGGTCGGCGACGGCCGTCAGGGCGGGCACCTGCTCGACCGTACGGGCCGAGGCGATCGGCGCGACGACGGTCGGCCGCGACGCGAGCCAGGCCAGTGCCACGGTCGCGATCTGCGCGCCACGGGCCTGGGCGACCCTGTCGAGGGCGGCGAGGACCTGCTGCCCCCGCTCCGACTCCAGGTACTGCCCCGCGCTCGCCGCACGCGCGCTCTTCACCCGGGCCCCCGCGCGGTACTTGCCGGTGAGGAAACCGGAGGCCAGGGCGTAGTACGGGACGGCCGCGAGCCCGGCCCGGCGGGCCGTGTCCTGGAGCGCGCCCTCGTACGTGTCACGGGAGACGAGGTTGTAGTGCGGCTGAAGGGCGACGTAGCGGGCCAGCCCCTCGCGCTCCGAGAAGTCCAGGGCCGCCTGGAGCCGCCCGGGACTGATGTTGGACGCGGCGATCTCCCGCACCTTGCCGGCCTTCACCAGCTCGTCGAGGGTGGTGATGATCTCCTCGACCGGAACGGTCTCGTCGTCGAAGTGCGTGTAGTAGAGGTCGATGTGGTCCCTGCCGAGCCTGCGCAGCGACTCGTCCGCCGCCGCCTTGATGGTGGCGGCGGCGAGCCCCTTGTACGAGGGGTGTGCACCGACCTTGGTGGCGATGATGACGTCGGACCGGTCGGGACGGGCCGCGAGCCACTTGCCGATGACGGCCTCCGACTCGCCGCCCTCGTTGCCCGGCACCCAGGCGGAGTAGGCGTCGGCGGTGTCGATGAAGTTGCCGCCCGCCGCCGTGTAGGCGTCCAGCACGGCGAACGACTGCGCCTCATCGGCCGTCCAGCCGAAGACATTGCCGCCGAGGGCGAGCGGGAACACCTGAAGATCGGAAGAGCCCAGCTTACGGAGAGAAGTCATACCTGGATCAGCGTGTCCCGCCGACGTGGTATTTCCGCGTATCCGCCGGTCGGCGGACGGCTGCTGAAGCGTTCTCCGCCCGCGGAGCGGCTCAGGTGTCCCAGGTGTCTCAGATGTTGAGGCCCTTGTTCCGCAGCCAGGTCATCGGGTCCACACCTGTGCCGTCGGCGGTGTGGATCTCCAGGTGGAGGTGCGGGCCCGTCACGTTGCCGGTCGCCCCGACCCGACCGATGGTGTCTCCGGTGGAGACCTTCTGACCGGCTCCGACGCCGATCGAGGACTGGTGGCAGTACCACACCTCCGTACCGTCCTCCAGCTCCAGCACCGTGCGGTAGCCGTACGAACCGGACCAGCCCGCCGACTTGATGGTGCCGCCGTGCACGGCCTTGACCGGGGTGCCCGTCGGCGCCGCGAAGTCGAGGCCGGTGTGGTGGCCGGAGGACCACATCGAGCCGGCCTGGCCGTACGTCGAGGTGATCGTGTACGAGGTGGTCGGGAGGGCGTAGCTGGCGGCGAGCTTGGCCAGCCGCAGGGCCTCGGCCTTCTTCTTCGCCTTCTCCTGCGCCTTCTTCTTCTCGGCGGCGGCCTTGGCCTCGGCGGCGTCCTGCTGCTTCTTGGCCTCGGCTGCGGCCTTCTCCGCCGCGGCGTTCTCCTGGGCCTCCCTGGCCTCCGCGTCGGCGGCGGCCTGCTGCTGCTCGGCCTGCTGGAGGATACGGGCGCGGAGCGCCTCGCCCGCGTCGGCCGTGCCCTGCTCGGCCTCGGCGGTGGTGATGCCGGCGGTGGTGAGCGGGGCGGTGACGGCCCCGGCCCCGTCGTTCTCGGACTCGTCGGCGAGAAAGACGCCCACTCCGGGAAGGGACTTGGCGTCGGGCAGGTTGTCCGCGACGGAGTCGGGAAGGGAGATGGACACCGCCGGCTTGCCCTGCGCGCTGGCGATGCCGCCCGCGCCGACCGCCGCGATGACGCCGACCCCGAGCACCGCGGAACTGCGGGCGAGTCCGTTGCGCTGCTTGGCGACGCGGTGCTTGCCGCGTACGGGGCGGACGGTCTCCTCGGTGGGGTTCCACTCGTCCCAGCCGCGCTCGGGACCGCGGTCGCCGTCGATGCGGAAGTCGCCGCCGGGCAGGGTCGCGGTGGCGGCCATGTCCGGTCCGGCTCCGTGGTCCAGGGGCTCGGCGGCACCGCGACCGGCACCAGACACCGTCGTCATCCCGACCGTTGCGTAGTCGGAGCCGTAAGCGACACCGACGCCGGAGCCCTGCCCGGGGCCGTAGCCGGGGCCGAAGTCGGAACCGTACGCGGGGTCGAGCCGGTTGGGGGCCTCGGGGGCAGGCTTGTTGGACGCCACGGAGGCGCACTCCTTTCCTTCCTTCTCGCCTACCGGGTTAGCTGACGGGTTCGGAGCAGGAAGGTCTCCTACGGACCCTGCGTCTCTCACGAGACCCAGATGCCCGATTCACCCCAGGGTGGTGGTTCCCCGGTTCCCTTTCGGAATTCGGCGCTCGCGCACGGTGCCGCCTCTGACGACGGCTGGGACGACCGCGCTGCGTTATCGAACGTTAATAGACACCGGGCCCTGATTCCAAGCCGCTCCCACTGATCGTTCACGTCTTTGGCCTGGACTTTACTGGACATCTCGGGGCGTAATCAGACGACCTGATCGAGTCTCAGCCAATACCCCGCTTCTGACGTTGCGTCAAACGTTATGCGGAGCGACGCCTTTCGATTACGTACGGTGGCACCCCGGCCCGCACGGGCGCGCCCGGCCGCTCGAACGCCCCCGGCCCGCCCGTCACACCCGGGCCGGCCCCGATCCGGCCCCCGTCACGCCGGGGCCGGCCCCACGATCCGGACGGGCCTGCGCCGCTCCGGCTGCCCCGCCGCGGGGCACACGACCGCGAGCAGCGCCATGTCGTCGGTCGACTCCCCTCCCGTGTGCAGCCGTACGTCGTCGGTCAGCGCGGACAACAGCTCCTCCGGGTCGGGAAAGATCCGCCCGCGCAGCCGGGCCGCCGGATCGTAGAAGTCCCCTTCCTCGTTCCGCGCCTCGGAGAGGCCGTCGGTGTAGAGGAGCAGCGTCGCCCCCGGCGGCAGATCCCACTCGTCCGTCCGGTCGGGCCACGCGCCCAGGCCCATCCCGAGCGGCAGCGCGGGCACCGAGGGCTCCAGCACGTCCAGCACCCCGTCCGGATAGAGCAGGATCGGCTCGGGGTGGCCACGGTTGACGATCCGGACCCGGGACAGTCCGGCCGGGATCTCGGCCAGTACGGCTGTGGTGAAGCCCTCGGTGGCATCGGGGCCGCCCCTGCGCGCTCCCCCCTCCCGCGCCAGTGCCCGCTCCAGCCGACGTGCCACGCCCTCCAGCGAGCGTTCCTGCTCGGCCGCCTCCCGGAACGCTCCGATGACCACGGCGACCGTCTCCACGGCGTCGAGCCCCTTCCCCCGCACGTCGCCGACCACCAGCCGCACCCCGTACGGGGTGTCCGTCACGGCGTACAGGTCGCCGCCGACGAATTCGTCGGCCTGCGCCGCCTCGTACCGGACCGCCACATGCAGCCCGCCGATCCGGTCGGACGGCTTCGGCAGCACTGCCCGCATGGCCCGCTCCGCGATGACCCGCGCGGAGGCCAGTTGCTCACTGCTCCGCCGTACGACCTCGCAGATCACCACCGCGAGCACCGAGACGGTCGCCAGCGTGAGCAGTTCGATCAGCGACACGGCCGCCGACAGCGAGCCGGTGGCCAGCCGGAGCGCGAAGACGGCCAGCATCGCGGCGATGCCGGTGCGCACGGTGTTGGCCAATGAGAAGAAGGGCGCGGCGATCAGCGGCGCCGCCACGAACAGCGGAATGGCGGTGTAGACCGTCGGGGTGAGCAGTTCGAACACCAGCCCGCCGACGATCATCAGGGTCGGCAGCATGCGCACGAACCGCCTGACACCGACACCACCGGCACCACCTCCGGCGTGTCCACCGCGCCGCTTCAGCCGCTTCCACACCTGTGGTCTCCTGCCCGGTACGCACGGCTGCGGACGGTACCGAGCCCCGCACCCAGGCTCACCGGAGCAGAGCCGCGCGGCGAGTCCGCATCACCCGACAGAGGTACGCGCGTGGCACACCTCACACGCCGCCCGGCACACCTCGCGCCATCCGGCGACGGCACGGAAAACCTGGGGTTCGACACAAAAACCCCGGGCCCGGTGCGCTGTGCACGCTCCGGACCCGGGTCTTCAGTAGCGGGGACAGGATTTGAACCTGCGACCTCTGGGTTATGAGCCCAGCGAGCTACCGAGCTGCTCCACCCCGCGTCGGTGAACACAACTCTACGCCATGTCCGGCGTGCTCGTGACCACTCATGGACGACGAGCACGCTTGAATATGCGGTGATATGACTGATTTAAGCCAGTAGGCCGGCGCGACGGTCGGCGATGACCAGGGAGCGAACGTGGACGACTACCCCTTGCTCAACCTCTTCTGGACCATGCTCTGGTTCTTCCTCTGGATCATGTGGCTCTTCCTGCTCTTCAAGGTCGTCACGGACATCTTCCGCAGCGACGACCTGGGCGGCTGGGGCAAGGCCGGCTGGCTGCTCGTGACGCTGCTGCTGCCGTACCTCGGCGTATTGGTGTACGTGATCGCGCGCGGCAGGTCCATGGGCGGACGGGAATTCAAGGAAGCGCGGGAACGCGAGGCCGCCTTCAAGGCGTACGTGCGCGAGGCCGCCGGGGGCGGGCCGAAACAGGGCGGCCACGTGGACGACCTGGCGAAACTCGCCGAGTTGAGGGACCGGAACGCCCTCACGGACGAGGAGTACCAGCGGGCGAAGACGAAACTCCTGGCCTGAACCGAGGCACCCCTACCGAGGCACCCACCCCACCCGGGACCGATCTGCCACAAAGGCCGGGAAGCGGGAAAGCCGGGAGCAGGGAATCCGCGCAGCCCGCCGCGCCGAGGTCGAACGCCGGCCGTCCGGACACTCCGCCGACACTTCGGACGAGCCTCGGGCGAGCCAACGGCCTTCAGGGATGCGAAAAGCCCCCGCCGAAACGGGGGCCTCTGCGTTTTACCAGGTCGGAGGGCTTCACCCCTCCTCGCCAGACGTAGGCCGTGTGGGACTCGAACCCACAACCAACGGATTAAAAGTCCGCTGCTCTGCCAATTGAGCTAACGGCCCTCGCCGAACCACCCCTGAGCATAGCCCGCCGCGGAGCCGCCGCCGATCGGGTATCGGCTGCCGGGCCTGTCGTGGCGGGATCACGACGCGCGGACCGTGGCCACGGCGGCGCCTGTGCGTTCGTGATCCCGTCCCGCACGTCCGCGTCCCGCCCTGCTCCGGCGGGCTCCGGGGCCCGGGCCCCGGAGCCCCGTGACCGCCGGGGCCGCCTGGGCCGCCTGGGCCGGTCAGGAGATGCCCTTGTACCCCTGCCGACCCGTGGCGAGCTTCGTGCGCGAGCCGAATGAGTCCGTGCTGCTGCCCGTCACGGCGGCATCGGCGGCATCGGCGGCATCCGCGTCGGAGTGGTAGCTGTTCCCCGTCAGCCAGATCCGGGCGCGTTCCCGTCCGTCGGCACGAGGGCCGGCGCTTCCCCGGCACTGGCCGTCGGCATCGTGCCGAGGGCGGCCGCGGCCACGACGAGTGCGGCCAGGGCGGCGCTCCCGCGCCCGGCGGAGCGTCGAGGACGCCTGCGTGCAGAAGCCAGGCGGGCCAAAGGGCCGGTCCCCCTGAATACCTGAAATGCCAGCCCCCTCCCTCGTCCCCTGGCAGCGCCCCTCCTCCTGCCCAAGTCGCCGGATCCTGAAGGCCGTTGCTCATGTGGGGAAGCGAAAAGAAAGGCGGGCCCGCTCGTGAAGAGCGGGCCCGCCTTGCGGAGAACTCCGGTCGACGCGGCGGACCTTCAGCGGTCCGCCTCATCGTTCAGCGCGTTCACCCATCCAACGCGTTTCAGCGCGTTCAGCCGTTGCGCTTCCAGCGCGGCTTGTCGTCGCGGCGGCCGAAGGAACCGGCGCCGCGGTGGTCGTCACGCCGACCGTACGGGCGATCGCCGCCGCCGGAGCGGAAGCCGCCCGACGGGCGGTCGTCACGACGGTCGCGGTTGAACGGACGGTCGCTGCCGCCCGAGCGGAAGCCACCGGAGGGGCGGTCGTCCCGGCGGTCGCGGCCGAACGACGGACGGTCGTTGTCCCGGCGGTCGAAGGAAGGACGGTCGCTGTCACGACGCTCGAACGAGCGGCCACCGCGGTCGTCGCGACGGTCGTGGGAACGGTAGCCGCCCGACGGACGGTCGTTGTCGCGGCGGTCGCGGCCGAACGACGGACGGTCGTTGTCGCGGCGGAAGCCACCCGACGAACGGTCGTCACGACGCTGGAAACCACGGTCACCGCCACGGTCGTCACGCCGGTCGTTGTCGCGGCGGTCGCGGCCGAACGACGGACGGTCGTTGTCACGGCGGAAGCCACCCGACGAACGGTCGTCACGACGCTGGAAACCACGGTCACCGCCACGGTCGTCACGCCGGTCGTGGCTCCCGCGGTACCCGCCGCGGTCGCCGCCCCGGCTGTCCCGGCGCTCGAAGTTGCCGCGCTCGTCGCGCCGGTCGTCCCGCGCCGTGGGCTGCTCCGGCACGGAGACGGCGGCCTCGATCGCGGCCTCCGCCTCGGCGGCGGCCTCGGCGACGGCTGCCTCGGGATCCTCGCCCCGCTCGCGCGCGGCCCGCGCGACCAGGCGGTCCGCCTCCTCGCGCAGCTCACCGGCGCGGCGCTGGACGCGTTCGAGCTGCCTGGTCAGCTCCAGGACCTCGCGCTCGGCCTGCTTGGCGGCGTTGGCCGCGGAGTCCGCCTGGACCTCGGTCAGCGAACGGGCGCCGGTGATCTCGGCGACCTCCGGGTCGAAGGCGCCCGCGCCGCCCACGATGTGGCGCGATGCCTCGACGCCCGCGTCCTCCATCAGGCGGAAGATCTGGCGGCGCTGGTGCGGCAGTGCCAGCGACACGACGACACCGGACTTGCCGGCCCGGGCGGTACGGCCCGAACGGTGCAGGTAGTCCTTGTGGTCGCCGGCCGGGTCCACGTTCAGCACCAGGTCAATGCCGTCGACGTGGATGCCGCGGGCGGCGACGTCGGTCGCGACGAGCGCGTTGACATAGCCGTCCTTGAAGTCGGCGAGCACGCGGGTACGGGCGCCCTGCGTCATCCCGCCGTGGAGGGCGTCCGCCTTGACGCCCGCCGCGACGAGCTGCTCGGCGATGCGGTCGGCGCCCAGCTGGGTGCGGACGAAGATGATGGTGCGGCCCTTGCGGGCGGCGATGGCGGAGGTGACGGGCGCCTTGTCCTTCGGCTTCACGACGAGGACGTGGTGCGTCATGGTCGTGACATTGCCCTGGGCGCTGTCGACCTCGTGGCTCACCGGGTTGTCCAGGTAGCGCTCGACCAGGGTGCCGATCTCGTTCTCCATCGTCGCGGAGAAGAGCATGCGCTGACCGCCGGCCGGGACCTGGTCGAGCAACTCGGTGACCTCGGGCAGGAAGCCCAGGTCCGACATCTGGTCGGCCTCGTCGAGGACCGCGACCTGGACGTTCTCCAGGGAGCAGGCGCCCCGGTTGATGATGTCGCGCAGCCGGCCCGGGGTGGCGACGAGGATGTCGACGCCGCGCTCCAGCGCGTAGATCTGGTTGCCCATCGACGTGCCGCCGCAGACGACCTTCATCCGCAGGCCGAGCACGTCGCCGTACGGCTGGAGCGCGTCCGCGACCTGCATCGCGAGCTCACGGGTGGGGGTGAGGATGACCGCGCGGGGCTTCTTCTTCTCCGTGTGCCCGTCGGCCAGCGCGGCCAGCGTCGGCAGACCGAAGGAGAGGGTCTTGCCGGAACCGGTACGGCCGCGGCCAAGGATGTCCTTGCCTGCCAGGGCGTCCGGGATGGTCGCGGCCTGGATCGGGAAGGGCGTGGTCACACCGTTCTGCGCGAGCTTGCGGACGATGCCCTCGGGCAGCCCCAGGTCGGCGAAGGTGACGGTCGGCCCGGCCTCGTCGGCGGAGTCGTCGTCGGCCCGCTGCGCGCGGGAGTCGACGGCGTCCTCGACGAGCCCTTCGCCGCTCTCGACGAACTCGTCGGCGCCGACGAACTCGTCGTTCTCGACATTCTCGATGCTCTCGGGCATGACGACGCGGTCAGAACTGGAAATTGACATGCGAAATGCGAAACCTTCCGGAGTCTCGGCACGCGCCCGTAACTCCGTGAATTCGCAATTTCGACCGCCTCAATGCGGTCCAGCCACGGCAAGGGAGAGTACGCGCCACACGGCGCGCTTCTGTTTCGGCGCCGGGCAATGGGATCAAACGATCTGCCACCATACGCACTCACCCCCACAGCACGCAAACCGCCCCCCGTCCGCCCCGCCGCGTCTCCCTCCCTCCCGCCCGTTTCCCCACCCGTTTCCCCGCCCCGCTCCCCCACCCGTTTCCGCCGGAACCGTGGCCCCTCCGGAACGTCCGCAGCTCGGGAACGCCCAGCTACACCGGCTCCTCCTGCGGCGAGACCTCCGGCGTCCGTAGCGCCGTCGGCTCGCCCGGCAGGCTCATCGCGTAGGCGCGGAGCTCGGCCGCCGAGGAGGCCGACGACTGCGGCGCCGGCTCCGAGGGCTCCGGTTGCGGCGAGGCCGGCGGCTCGGGAGCGGGCGGCTCGGACGGTGACGGCGAGGTCTCGGGCCGCTGCGGCACCTCGGAGCCCGGCCGCGAGGGCTCCGGCTCCGGCTGCCCGCCGCCCCGCTCCGGTTCCGGGGCGCCCGGCCCGGCCGGTGCGCCCGCCGTCTCGCCCCGCTCCGCCCGGGGCCGGGCGCCCGGCGAGCCCGAAGGCGCGGCGGAACCGCTCGGCCGCGCGGACTCGGCCGCCTCCCGCTCGGAATGCGCCTCGGCGCGCCCGCCCCCGGCACGGGAGCCGCCCGTACCGGACACCGTGTGGCCGTCGGGCTCGGCCGCACTTCCCTTCGGATCGGACGACGGCTTCGACGACGGCTTGTCCCCGTCGTCGCCGACGCTCATGCAGCCGGTGGATGCGGCGACCGTCAGCGCGACGACGGCCGCCCAGCGGGCGGGAACTGACAACTGGCGCACGGGCGGTACCTCCGGATGTGCGGGGAGGAGCGGGAAGGAGGAGACACGAGAGAAGACAGCGGGACGAGGAGAGGGAGAGCGATGAGGGAACGAAGGACAGAAGGGCGGAGGAGTACGGGGGGAAGGGGGAAGGGATCACAGACGAAGCGGCACGGGCCGGAGCTCCCCGGCTCCGCGCCCGACGTGCCCAACTCCCTTTGCACCGCTGGGGACACGCCCCTCACCCGCCCACGTGCCTTGCGCACGTCACCCGCACCGCACGCGTGTGTCACCGCCACTCCACGCGCCGCCTCGTCGCCGGCCCCGCCGCGCCCGACCGCTCGCGACGCGCTCCCACCGCACCCGATGCGCCCCGGCCGCCCGGGTACGCGCCCGGGCGCTCACTCCGTACGCGACGCGCGTACGCGCCCGCGCGCTCACCCGTAACCGAGCGCGTGCAGCCTTTCATCGTCGATGCCGAAGTGGTGGGCGATCTCGTGGACGACCGTGATCTCGGTCTCCGCGACCACGTCCTCGCGCGACTCGCACATCCGCAGCGTCGGCCCGCGGTAGATGGTGATCCGGTCCGGCAGCACCCCCGCGTACCACTCGCCGCGCTCGGTGAGGGGCGTGCCCTCGTACAGTCCGAGCAGTTCCGGATCGGCAGGGTCCGGTTCGTCCTCGACGAACACCGCGACGTTGTCCATCAGTCGCGTCAGCTCCGGCGGGATCCGGTCCAGCGCCTCGGCGACCAGTTCCTCGAACTCCTCGCGCGTCATCTCCAGCACGCCGTCATTCTCCCGGTTCTCCGGTACGGCCGCTCACCACACCCCGCACCGCCGACGGCGCACCACGGCGCACGATGACAGGCGGCGGCGCACGGCGGCGGACGACGGTCGAGGTCAGCGGCCGTCCGCCGCCGGACCGCTGCCACGCCTATTCGGTTTGGCCGACGCCGAAACGCCGTAGTACAGTCTGCGACGTGCCCAAGGGCGCCGGTCAGGGCTTGACCGTTCCGAGTTCCCGGAGATCATTTACCGGAGATCGAGGAAGAAGCGGAACCCCCTGGGGGAAAGCGGAGTCACATGTTTCTCCCGTCCCTTCCGGGACAGCCAGGGACGAAACAGCAGTGCCAGTAGTTACGCCCTCATCGTCTAGTGGCCCAGGACGCCGCCCTTTCAAGGCGGTAGCACGGGTTCGAATCCCGTTGGGGGCACGCACAACCTTGTGCGACACTTAGTCGCACAACAGCTTGGTCCTGTGGAGCAGTTTGGAGTGCTCGCCACCCTGTCAAGGTGGAGGCCGCGGGTTCAAATCCCGTCAGGACCGCTGCAGCTCCTGTGAGCTGCGTGGCTGGGTAGCTCAGTTGGTACGAGCGATCGCCTGAAAAGCGATAGGTCGCCGGTTCGATCCCGGCCCCAGCCACCGCCCGAAGGCCCCGTCCGATGGACGGGGCCTTCGTCGTGTCATGCCTCTTCGCGGTCCGCCGGGTTCACGCCACCCGGTCCGGGCCCGCCACCCGGCCCGGCCTCACCGGCCGAGCCGATCTCGTCGGCCGAGCCGATCTTGTCGGCCGTACGCCGACCGCGCCAGGCCCGTACCGCCAGGAACAGCAGCACCATCACGACCACGGCCACCAGGGCCGACCCGTCCGACACTCGTTCCCCGACGCGCTGGGCCCACTGCTCCACGGCGAACGACTGATCCACGCCCAGCAGCCCGGGCAGCGCGGTCGTCCCGTCGTACACCAGGAACAGCACGCCGAGACCGATGAAGAAGATCCCGGACAGCAGCGTCGTGGTGTGCAGTTCGAAACGGCCGAGCCGGAAGGCGCGGCCGCGCAGCCAGGCCCGGCGGCCCAGCTCGAACCGCTCCCAGAGCAGGGCGAGCAGGAAGAGCGGGACCGCCATGCCGAGGGCGTAGACGGCGAGCAGCAGCCCGCCGTAGACCGGGCTGCCGCTGACCGCCGCCACGGTGAGGACACTGCCGAGGATCGGCCCCGCGCAGAAACCGGCCAGTCCGTATACGGCGCCCAGCGCGTACACCGAGACGGCGGTGGTCGGACGGATCCGACCGCTGAGGGCGGCGATCCGACGCGAGGCGAAGCCCAGGCCGACGATCTGCGCGACGCCGAGAGCGATGATCAGCCACCCGGCGCCGAGGACGAGCGCGTCGCGATGGCCGTAGAAGAGCCGTCCGGCGTACGAGCCCGCCGCACCGAGCGGAACCAGGGTGGTGGCCAGACCGGCGTAGAAGATGCCGGTACGGGCCAGCAGCCGTGAGGCGGAGTCGATGGAGTACGCGAAGAAGGCCGGCAGCAGCAGGGCGCTGCACGGGCTGACCAGGGCGAGCAGCCCGCCGAGAAAGGCCGCGAAGTAGCCGATGTCGGCCGTCATTCCGTGCCGCTCCCGTCGCCGTCGGCCCCGGTGCCCTGGGGCTGGGGCGCGGAGGAGCGGGCCTTCTCGGCCGCTGCTTCGATGGCCTGGACGAAGGTCTCCATCGGCTGGGCCCCGGCGATCGGACGGCCGTTGACCAGGAACGACGGAGTGGAGGCCGCGCCGATCCCGTATCCCTGCTCCTGGTCCTTGTTCACCGCCGCGGAAGCGGCCGGGCTGTCCGTGTCGCGCGCGAACCGTTCGAGGTCGGCGACCCCGGCCTGCTGGGCGAGGGCCTTGAGCTGGGCCTTGCCGAACCCCTTCTCCATCGCGCCCTCGGCGTACGCGGCGCGGTGGAACTCCCAGAAGCGGCCCTGCTGCCCGGCCGCCCAGGCGGCGCGGGCGGCGGCCTCGGACCCGGCGCCGAAGATCGGGAAGTTGCGCCACTCGATGCGCAGGGTGCCGTCCTCGACGTACTTCTTCACCAGGGCGGGTTCGGTTTCGCGGGCGAACTTCCCGCAGTAGCTGCACTTGAAGTCGGCGTACTCGATGAGGACGACGGGCGCGTCCACCCGGCCCACCGCGAGCGGGTCACCGGCGTCGCGCCGGGCGAGCTTCTCGAGCTCCGGGAAGACCTCGGCGTCCGCGTCCGCGGGGACGTCGGCGACCGACGAGGACGAGGACGGCCCCGACTGGTCGGGGGTGGTGGCCCGGTAGGAGACGAAGCCGAGCGCCGCGGCCGCGATCACGACTGCGGCCCCATAGAGCAGCGGCTTCCTGGACGACCCGCGCGACGGCTTGGCTCCGGGTCGGGGAGCGGACTTGGACGTGGACGCGGATCCGGGACTGGGTTTGGACGTGGACATGCAGAACTCCATACGGGGTGATACGGAAGGAGAAGGTGGACGGCGGGCGGGAGGGCCGTCGTCTACACCCTGAGTACGGAGAGCTCCACGGGAGTGGGCGCGGCGGGTGCCGGGCCTGTCGGCCGTATCCGGACGCGCGGACCGACCGGCTCCGGGCCGGTGGCGGCGGGCAGTCCCCATTCGGCGAGACCGGGCGCCTGGTCGGCCCCGGAGCGGGCCCGCCCCGGCAAGGCGGGCGCGTCGTCCGCGTTCTTGCTCTTGCCGCATCCGGGCACGGGGGCGCGGTTCGGAACCGAGTCCGCGGCCATGACCACGTCAGTGACAGTGGCAGTCAAGGTGGCAGCGACAGTCGTGACAGTGGCAGCCCCGGCGGCGTCCACCGCGTCGGCGTCCGCGGAAGCCCCTGTGTCCCCGGCAGTCTGCGCGCCCATGGCCGCTCGCGCGGCCACACGACCCTCACCCGCGACAGCCGTCCCCGATCCGCAGAACAGCGCCAGTACGACCACGAGCACCGCGGTCAGGCAGCACCACTGCGCTCGGGACACGGACACGGACACGGCGACCGGCCTTTCCGGACGGGGGCGACGGGGTGGACGGGGTGACGGGGGCGCCGGGGAGCGACGCGCCGCAACGGGTGGTCGGCTGCCGAAATGGTACGTGCTGTGATCCCGCGCCTCCGTGCCGTGTCGTCCGGCTCACGCACCATCGGACCGCACGGCTCGCGCACCGCCCGCCCACGCCCGGCCCACACACCGCCATCCGGCTCAGCCACCACCGGACCCCGCGGCGCAGCCACCACCAAACCGTACGGCTCACGCACCACCGGACCCCGCGGCTCACGCACCGCCGCGCCATCCCGGTGCTGACGCCTGCCGCCACCATGCCGGTACCGACGCCGGCGCCGTGACCCGGACCGCACGAAATGGGTTCGCCGTTCTTCGGGCCCGAATGAGATCCTGGGGTCCGTATGTCTACTTCCTTCGCCGATCTTCAGTCCCGGCTCGGAGAGCTCTCGCTCCGCGACGCCCACCGGCTCGGCCGCCGTCTCGAAGGGGCGCGCCGCATCCGCAAGCCCGAGGCCCGGCAGGCCGTGCTGGACGAGATCGCCACCGAGGCCAAAAAAGCGGCCGAACGGCTCGCGCTGCGTGCCGGGCGGGTACCCGCCGTCTCGTATCCGGAACAACTCCCGGTCAGCCAGAAGAAGGACGAGATCCTGGAGGCGATACGCGATCACCAGGTCGTGATCGTCGCCGGGGAGACGGGCTCCGGCAAGACCACGCAGATCCCGAAGATCTGCATGGAGCTCGGGCGCGGCGTCCGGGGCATGATCGGGCACACGCAGCCGCGCCGGATCGCGGCCCGTACGGTCGCCGAGCGCGTCGCCGAGGAGTTGCGGACCCCGCTGGGCGAGACGGTCGGTTGGAAGGTCCGCTTCACCGACCAGGTGAACCCCGACGCGACGTTCGTCAAGCTGATGACGGACGGCATCCTGCTCGCCGAGATCCAGACGGACCGCGAGCTGCGCGCGTACGACACGATCATCATCGACGAGGCCCACGAGCGGTCGCTGAACATCGACTTCCTGCTCGGTTATCTGGCCAGGCTGCTGCCCAGGCGTCCGGACCTGAAGGTCGTCATCACCTCGGCGACGATCGACCCCGAGCGGTTCGCGCGCCACTTCGGCGAGGCCCCGATCATCGAGGTCAGCGGGCGTACGTACCCGGTCGAGGTGCGTTACCGCCCGCTGCTGGAGGAAGACGCCGACGACACGGCGGACACCGACCGGGACCAGATCACCGCGATCTGCGACGCCGTCGACGAGCTCCAGTCCGAGGGGCCCGGCGACATCCTGGTCTTCCTCTCCGGCGAGCGCGAGATCCGCGACACCGCGGACGCCCTGAACAAGCGGAACCTCCGCCACACCGAGGTGCTGCCGCTCTACGCCCGTCTCTCGCACGCCGAGCAGCACCGCGTCTTCCAGCGGCACACCGGTCGGCGGATCGTGCTGGCGACGAACGTCGCCGAGACCTCGCTGACCGTCCCGGGCATCAAATACGTGATCGACCCGGGCACCGCCCGGATCTCCCGCTACAGCCACCGCACCAAGGTCCAGCGCCTGCCGATCGAGCGGATCTCGCAGGCCAGCGCCAACCAGCGCAAGGGCCGCTGCGGCCGTACGTCGGACGGCATCTGCATCCGGCTGTACTCCGAGGACGACTTCCTGACCCGCCCGGAGTTCACCGATCCCGAGATCCTGCGCACGAACCTCGCCTCCGTCATCCTCCAGATGACCGCGGCCGGCCTCGGCGACATCGAGCGGTTCCCCTTCATCGACCCGCCGGACCACCGCAACATCCGTGACGGCGTCCAGCTCCTCCAGGAGCTCGGCGCGCTGGAACAGGGCGAGAAGCCCGCCCCGGACGCCCGCGGGGGCGAACGGGAGGAACGGGCCGAGGGGAAGAAGGGGCAGCGGCTCACCCCGCTGGGCCGGAAGCTCTCCCAGCTGCCCGTCGACCCGCGTCTGGCACGCATGGTCATCGAGGCCGAGCGCAACGGCTGTGTCCGCGAGGTCATGGTGATCGCCGCCGCGCTCTCCATCCAGGACCCGCGCGAGCGGCCCGCGGAGAAGCAGACGCAGGCCGATCAGCAGCACGCCCGCTTCAAGGACGAGACCTCCGACTTCCTGGCGTTCCTGAACCTGTGGCGGTACATCCGCGAGCAGCAGAAGGAGCGCGGCTCCTCCAGCTTCCGCCGGATGTGCAAGCAGGAGTACCTGAACTTCCTACGCATTCGCGAATGGCAAGACATCTACGCGCAGCTGCGCACGGTCGTGAAGCAGATGGGCATCGAGCCCAACCCGGAGGACGCGCCCGAGCAGTCGGTGCACGTCTCGCTGCTGGCCGGGCTGCTCTCGCACATCGGGCTGAAGGACACGGAGAAGAACGAGTACCTGGGTGCCCGCAACGCCAAGTTCGCGATCTTCCCCGGCTCGGCGCTCTTCAAGAAGCAGCCGCGGTTTCTGATGTCGGCCGAGCTGGTCGAGACGTCCCGGCTGTGGGCGCGGGTCAACGCCAGGGTCGAGCCCGAGTGGATCGAACCGCTGGCCCAGCACCTGCTGAAACGCACCTACAGCGAGCCGCACTGGGAGAAGGACCAGGCGGCAGTGATGGCGTACGAGCGCGTCACGCTGTACGGAGTACCGATCGTCGCCCAGCGCAAGATCAATTTCGGCCGGATCGACGCCGAGACGTCCCGTGATCTCTTCATCCGCCACGCGCTGGTCGAGGGCGACTGGCGGACGCACCACCAGTTCTTCCACGCCAACCGCAAGCTGCTCGGCGAGGTCGAGGAGCTGGAGCACCGCGCCCGGCGCCGCGACATCCTCGTGGACGACGAGACGCTCTTCGACTTCTACGACCAGCGCATCCCCGAGCACGTGGTCTCCGGGGCGCACTTCGACTCCTGGTGGAAGCACAAGCGCCGCGACGAGCCGGACGCGCTGGACTTCGAGCGCTCGATGCTCATCAACGAGAAGGCCGGGGCCGTCACCAAGGACGACTACCCGGACTCCTGGCGGCAGGGGAAGCTCAAGTTCCGGGTGACGTACCAGTTCGAGCCCGGTGCGGACGCCGACGGCGTGACCGTCCACGTACCGCTCCAGGTGCTCAACCAGGTCACCGCCGAGGGCTTCGACTGGCAGATCCCGGGCCTGCGCGAGGAGGTGGTCACGGAGCTGATCCGCTCGCTGCCCAAGCCGATACGCCGGCACTACGTCCCCGCGCCGAACTACGCGGAGAAGTTCCTGGACCGGGCGGTTCCGTCCGCCCCTGGCGACCCGATGTCACGGCAGGAACCGCTCACGGTCACGCTCGCGCGCGAGCTCCAGCGGATGGTCGGCGTCCCGGTCACGGCGGAAGACTTCGACCTGAGCCGCGTCCCGGACCACCTGAAGATCACGTTCCGGATCGTCGACGAGCGGCGCCGCAAGGTGGCCGAGGACAAGGACCTGGAGGCGCTGAGGCTCCGGCTGCGCCCCAAGGCCCGTCAGGCCCTCTCCAAGGCCGCGGCGGCCACTGCGGGCCCCTCGGGCGAGTCCATCGAGCGTTCGGGCCTCACGGACTGGACGATCGGCACGCTGGACCGGGTCTTCGAGACCCGGAGGGCCGGTCAGCCGGTCAAGGCGTACCCGGCGCTGGTGGACCAGGGCGGGACGGTCGCCGTACGGCTCTTCGACACCGAGGCCGAGCAGCAGCGGGCGATGTGGCTCGGCACCCGCAGGCTGATCATGCTGAACGTGCCGGTGAACCCGGCCAAGTTCGCCTCGGACAAGCTCTCGAACCAGCAGAAGCTGGCGCTGTCCGCCAATCCGCACGGTTCCGTGCAGGCGCTGTTCGAGGACTGCGCGACGGCCGCCGCCGACCGGCTGATCGGCGCGCACGGCGGCCCGGCCTGGGACGAGGAGTCGTACCGCAAGCTGTACGACAAGGTGCGCGCCGACCTCGTCGCGCTGACCGAGCACACGGTCAAGCAGGTGCAGCAGGTGCTGGCCGCCTGGCAGGCGTGCGAGCGGCGCCTGAAGGCCACCAACAGCCTCGTCCTCGCCGCCAACGTCACCGACGTACGGAAGCAGCTCTCGGACCTCGTGCCACCGGGCTTCGTCACCGCGACCGGGCTGCGCAGGCTCCCCGACCTGATGCGCTACCTGGTCGCCGCCGACCGTCGGCTCCAGCAGATGCCGACGGGCGTCCAACGCGACACCACGCGCATGGAGAAGGTCCACGAGATGCAGGACGAGTACGCCTGGCTGCTCGAACAGCTGCCGCAGGGCAGGCCCGTGCCGCAGGAGGTCCTGGACATCCGCTGGATGATCGAGGAGCTCCGGGTCAGCTACTTCGCGCACGCTCTGGGGACGGCCTACCCCGTCTCCGACAAGCGGATCGTGAAGGCGATCGACGCCGCGGCCCCCTGATCCGGAAGGGCCGCCCCCGCGACCGGAGCCGCCGGATCCGCGGGGCCACGCCCTTGAGATCGGAGCGGCCACAGCGGTGACGGGGCAATCACCAGGAGTGAAGTCGACCGGACCCTCCGACCTGCTGTACAGTCTGTCTTCGCAGCCAGCCGCAAGGCAGCAGCGAAAACCTGGTCCTGTGGAGCAGTTTGGAGTGCTCGCCACCCTGTCAAGGTGGAGGCCGCGGGTTCAAATCCCGTCAGGACCGCAGTACGAAAGCCCGGATCCCTCGGATCCGGGCTTTCGCGCGTTCCAGCCCAGCCGACGGGCCCGCCCGCCCCTCCTCCCTCACCCCCGCGCTCTCCCCGCACCCACCACGGGGACCGTCGCGTCGGCCGTCAGCCATCACTGCCGCACCCACAGCCGACACACCGTCAGACCCGCTCGAAGCCCACCACGGGGTCCGTGGCGGCCTTTTGGGGACGGGGCGCAGGAATTCCCCCCGACCGCCCGCACGCGGCGCCAGAACGGCATCTCGGGGATCCAGGGTGAAAGTCCCTCGACCGAGTGACCAACAGTGAGGGAAACCGTGCCCCAAAGGTGGCAGGCTCGACGTGATGCGACTCATACGGTGTGACGGGAGTCACTAAAGGAGTTTCCCGAAGAGGCGACCTTACTCCCTTCCTACAACTACCGAATTTAATATGTGCAATTGCACCTACCCGATGGCGGCGTCGCAGGAGAGCTGCGGGCGCGGCACGAAAGCCGTCCGACTGCACCTCGGAATACCCTCGACCAACCCCGCCCGACTTCCCCGGAAAGGCCGGCAGCGCCCCCCGGAATCCACACGGAGGCACAGGCCGGTCCGGCATTCGCGTCCCGGAGCCAACCGGCCGCCCGGTTTTCAGTGGCCCCGGAACAGGCCCCTCGGCCCCGGCCCCCCGATACCCGCACGACGGCCGACGCACCCGGAGACTCCGGGACGCCCGGACTCCGGGGCCGCCGGGAACGGCACGGGCGGAACGCACGACGCCGCCCCGGAGGAGAAGCCCGAAAGGCCCTCCCCCGAGGCGGCGGAGCACAAAAAGAGATCGCGCCGGACCCGGCGGAGTCCAGCGCGATCGAATGACGTACCCGTGTCGCACAGGTATGGCGCCCGTTGGGGCGGGCGCCCGCCATATGGAGCCATGAGCGGGTCTAGGCGGGCTGGGGGACCCGGGAACCCGGTTGTGACGCGGCGACAGGGGGCGTGTCAGGCCTCGCTGCGCTGCTGCGGAATGCCCGCGAGCAGCGCGCGGACCTCTGCCTCGCGGTAGCGGCGATGTCCACCGAGCGTGCGGATGGACGTGAGCTTCCCCGCCTTCGCCCAGCGGGTAACCGTCTTCGGGTCCACGCGGAACATCGTGGCGACCTCAGCCGGGGTCAGCAGCGGCTCGGCATCAGGGGTGCGAGCGGTCATGAGCGGCCTCCTCGGGAGAACCGAACCATCTCGGTTCTTTTCTCTAAATTCTGCACCTTGACCCGCGTTGCCCGAAATGGCGGACGCGGGCCGAGTCGGTTATAGGACGAACGGCTTGTCCTCGGCACTACAACTACACCATCCGTCCAGCCACGTCGGCCAAACCGATGGAATTGCCCTCCCAGGTGTTCATCAGCGACGGAAGCCGATGGACCATGCCATAGCGGACAGTCACGCCACCGTGACAATCAGTCACAGAGCGATCAGGAGTCACCAGACCCCCCATAGCGTGCAATGCAGAGCAATCCGCCCCCAGTTGGACGGAAGGAGCCCTCCCCGGACTCCTTGTCCTATTTTGGCACGAGGGGTAGGGAAGGACGCAAGGGCCCAGTTAGTGCTTTCCATCACGCTTGAGAAAAAGGCCCGGTTCAGGACGTAGGTCCCATCAGCCTTTGAAGTATTGTTCCGCCTCTTCATCCCCACGTGTCACACGCCACAAAGGTTCAGACGCGACAAGGGCGCATTCAGTTCGCGAATTGACGATCTCTTACCGCACGCCAGCGTTCTGCCAGCCGCCCGTACGCCTCGCTCGCCCGGGCGGTGTCGCCGCCCCGCAGCGCCTCCACCCCCTCGGCCACATCGGCGGCCGAGTGGTCCGCGGCGAGCCGTTCCGCTGGCAAGGCATGCACCAGACCCGCGTAGTCCAGCTCCACCAGCGCCCGCGGATGGAACTCCTCCAGCCAGCGCCCCACCTCCACGAGCCCGTCGGTCAGAGGCCCTTCGTCCTCGGTCTCGCGCAGGGTCCGCAGCACCCTCGCCAGCCGGCGCCGGGCCTGGACCATCGGTGTCCGGTAGCGCAGTACCGGCGGCTCGCCGCCCTTGCCCGCCTCCGCGTACTCCCGCTCGTCGTCGGCGAAGAGCGCGAACCAGCGCACCGGCACCTGCCACAGCGAGGTCAGGATCCACGGCCTGGCGTCCGGATTGCGCTCCGCCCACCGCTCGTGGTCCGCGACCGCCTGACCGCGCACCACCGGCGGCAGCACCGCGTCGAGCACCGGCCCCGGGAACAGGTCCGCCAGCTCCCCCAGGGCCAGCCAGCCGCGCAGCCTGGTCCGCCACGGACAGACGCACACCACACCGTCCGCCTCGGCGACGAACGCGTCCCCGCTCTCGTGCGCCGGCACCCCGACCGGCGGCGTGGCCACCAAGTCCGCGAGCGAGCGGCGCAGTTCGTCCTGGGCCGTGGGTCTGTGCGCGCGTCCCGCGTAACGGGCCCAGTGGCTCCGCTCGGGCTCCGGGAAGGCGGCGAGGGGTTCGTACACCCGGAGGTAGGACGCGTACGGGACGAGCACCGAGGACACCACCGACATGCCGTAGATCGTGTCATGCCCGTACTCCTCCAGGGGGTGATCCTCGGCACCCGGCCTGATCTACCTCCGCGTAGGACTTACGCTCTTGCCCAGTCGGACCCGCCTGCCGGCCGGTCCACGGCCCTCCCCACCTTCAGGAGGGTCCTCCGCCGCTTCGTACTTGGGAGTCACCACAGTGACCGATGTGACCGGCGCGCCTGTCGATGTACTGCACACCCTGTTCCACTCGGACCAGGGGGGCCACGAGCAAGTCGTGCTCTGCCAGGACCGCGCCAGCGGCCTCAAGGCCGTGATCGCCATCCACTCCACCGCCCTGGGCCCGGCCCTCGGCGGTACCCGCTTCTATCCGTACGCCTCCGAGGAGGAGGCCGTCGCGGACGCGCTGAACCTGTCGCGCGGCATGTCCTACAAGAACGCCCTGGCCGGTCTCGACCACGGCGGCGGCAAGGCTGTGATCATCGGCGATCCCGAGCGGATCAAGTCCGAGGAACTGCTGCTGGCCTACGGCCGCTTCGTGGCCTCGCTCGGCGGCCGTTACGTGACCGCGTGCGACGTCGGCACGTACGTCGCCGACATGGACGTCGTCGCCCGCGAGTGCCGCTGGACCACCGGCCGCTCCCCCGAGAACGGCGGCGCCGGCGACTCCTCGGTGCTCACCGCGTTCGGCGTCTTCCAGGGCATGCGGGCGTCCGCGCAGCATCTCTGGGGCGACCCGACGCTCCGTGGCCGAAAAGTAGCGGTCGCCGGAGTCGGCAAGGTCGGTCACCACCTGGTCGAGCACCTGCTGTCGGACGGTGCCGAGGTCGTGATCACGGACGTGCGCCAGGAGTCGGTGCGCCGTATCACGGCGAAGCACCCCGAGGTGGCCGTCGCCGCGGACACCGAGACGTTGATCCGCACCGAGGGCCTCGACATCTACGCCCCGTGCGCGCTCGGCGGCGCACTCAACGACGACTCCGTGCCCGTGCTCACCGCCAAGGTGGTGTGCGGGGCGGCGAACAACCAGCTCGCGCACCCCGGTGTCGAGAAGGACCTGGCGGACCGGTCGATCCTGTACGCACCCGACTACGTCGTGAACGCGGGCGGTGTCATCCAGGTCGCGGACGAGCTGCACGGCTTCGACTTCGACCGGTGCAAGGCCAAGGCGTCGAAGATCTTCGACACCACGCTCGCCATATTCGCACGTGCGAAGGCGGACGGCATCCCGCCGGCCGCCGCGGCCGACCGGCTCGCTGAGCAGCGGATGGCCGAGGCGCGCCGCGGCTGACAGCGACGGTCCGTGGCACTGCGCGATCAGAGTGTGGCGCAGCGTCCCGTGACCTACGATTCGTCGACCGGCGTGAGACTTCTCTCCCCGGTCGGCGGGTCGCATGCCAGGAAGAGGTTAAAATCGCAGTTGACCAGCGAGGACAGGGCTTCTCGCAGGTCCTCTTCCGGGGCGCTCGATGCGGGCGGCGTACCGTATGGCCGCGGAAGCAGGTACCGTTAAAGCCCTACGGGCGCGGTCTCTCAGATGAGAGTCCGTCCTGAAACATGAACGCGTGTCAAGACTCTGGGGCCGTCGAGCCCCGTCACCGAGGGGGTCGAGCCATGGGGCGCGGCCGGGCAAAGGCCAAGCAGACAAAGGTCGCCCGCCAGCTGAAGTACAGCACCGGCGGGACTGACCTGTCGCGTCTGGCCAATGAGCTGGGCGCGTCGTCTTCAAGTCAGCCACCGAACGCGGAGCCGTTCGAGGACGAGGAAGACGACCCGTACGCGCGGTACGCGGATCTGTACAACACCGACGACGAGGACGAGGACGAGGACGACAAGTCCGGTCCTGCGTCAAAGCGCCGCGGCGCTTGACCTCGCGCTGACACATCAACCCGGTCCGGGCGTCCCGGACCGGGTTCTGTGCTACCCCGATCCGGTGAGCGCCCAGTTCGGTGTCCGACGGGCCCCGGCGGCCACGGGCGCGACGGCCGGCGGGGTGACCGGGTCGCCCCGGTCACCGACTCGCTCCCCGCACTACGCTGCGTAGTCACCCACCAGCCCTGCGCCGGAGGTGTGCTCGCCGCGTTCGACGATCTCGCCCGCGACCCAGGAGTCGACCCCGCGGTCGGCCAGCGCGGTCAGGGCCACGTCGACGGATTCGGCGGGGACGACGGCGATCATGCCGACGCCCATGTTCAGCGTCTTCTCCAGCTCCAGCCGCTCGACCCGGCCGACGGTGCCGACCAGGTCGAAGACCGCGCCGGGCGTCCAGGTGGAGCGGTCCACCCTGGCGTGCAGTCCGTCGGGGATGACCCGGGCCAGGTTGTTGGCCAGGCCACCGCCGGTGACGTGACTGAAGCCGTGCACCTCGGTCGTACGGGTGAGGGCCAGGCAGTCCAGCGAGTAGATCCGGGTGGGCTCCAGGAGCTCCTCGCCGAGGGTGCGGCCGAACTCCTCGACCTCGCGGTCCAGCGCCCAGCCGGCCCGGTCGAAGAACACGTGCCGGACGAGTGAGTACCCGTTGGAGTGAAGACCGGACGACGCCATGGCGATCACCACGTCACCCTTGCGGATGCGATCCGGGCCGAGCAGCCGGTCGGCCTCGACCACGCCCGTACCGGCGCCCGCGACGTCGAAGTCGTCCGGGCCCAGCAGTCCGGGGTGCTCGGCGGTCTCGCCGCCGACCAGGGCGCAGCCCGCGAGGACACAGCCCTCGGCGATGCCCTTCACGATCGCCGCGACCCGTTCCGGATACACCTTGCCGACGCAGATGTAGTCGGTCATGAAGAGAGGCTCGGCGCCGCAGACGACCAGGTCGTCGACGACCATGCCGACGAGATCGCGGCCGATGGTGTCGTACACGCCCATCTTGCGGGCGAGGTCGACCTTGGTGCCGACGCCGTCGGTGGCGGAGGCGAGCAGCGGGCGCTCGTATCGCTTGAGGGCGGAGGCGTCGAAGAGGCCGGCGAATCCGCCGAGGCCGCCGAGGCCCTCGACCTCGGGACGGCGGGTCTTCTTCACCCACTCCTTCATCAGCTCGACGGCGCGGTCGCCGGCCTCGATGTCGACGCCCGCTGCCGCGTAGGAAGCACCTGTTGTCTCAGACATGGCCTGGGATCTTTCGTGTGGAGATACGGGGCTGGTGGGCCAGGGAGTACGACCGGCCGTCACGGACGACGCAGGGCGTCGGACGCGGCGGTCGCCGCAGGGCCTGCCGCCAGCTCGGTCTCCAGCAGTTGCTTGCCGAGCAGCTCCGGGTCCGGCAGCTCCATCGGGTACTCGCCGTCGAAGCAGGCGCGGCACAGGTTCGGCTTGGCGATCGTCGTCGCCTCCACCATCGCGTCGAGCGAGATGTACGCGAGCGAGTCCGCGCCCATCGACGCGCCGATCTCCTCGACCGTCATGCCGTTGGCGATCAGCTCGGCGCGGGTCGCGAAGTCGATGCCGAAGAAGCAGGGCCACTTGACCGGCGGGGACGAGATCCGGATGTGGATCTCGGCGGCGCCCGCCTCGCGGAGCATCCGGACCAGGGCGCGCTGGGTGTTGCCGCGGACGATCGAGTCGTCGACGACGACGAGGCGCTTGCCCTTGATGACTTCCTTGAGCGGGTTCAGCTTGAGGCGGATGCCCAGTTGGCGAATGGTCTGCGACGGCTGGATGAAGGTCCGGCCGACGTAGGCGTTCTTCACCAGTCCGGCGCCGAAGGGGATGCCGCTGGCCTCCGCGTAGCCGATGGCGGCGGGCGTGCCGGACTCCGGGGTCGCTATGACCAGATCGGCCTCGACCGGGGCCTCGGCGGCCAGCTTGCGTCCCATCTCCACGCGGGAGAGGTAGACGTTGCGCCCGGCGATGTCGGTGTCGGGGCGGGCCAGGTAGACGTACTCGAAGACGCAGCCCTTGGGCTTCGCTTCCGCGAAGCGCGAGGTGCGCAGACCGTTCTCGTCGACGGCGACGAGTTCGCCCGGCTCGATCTCGCGGACGAAGCTGGCGCCGCAGATGTCGAGGGCCGCGGTCTCGGAGGCCACCACCCAGCCGCGCTCCAGGCGGCCGAGGACCAGCGGGCGGATCCCCTGCGGGTCACGGGCGGCGTAGAGGGTGTGCTCGTCCATGAAGACGAGGGAGAAGGCGCCCCTGACGTCCGGGAGCACCTTCGCGGCGGCCTGCTCGATGGTGAGCGGCTTGCCGTCGTCGTCGGTCTGGCCGGCGAGCAGCGCGGTCACCAGGTCGGTGTCGTTCGTCGCGGCGACCTGGGTGGCACGTCCGTCCTTGCGGGGAAGGTCGGCGACCATTTCGGCGAGCTGGGCCGTGTTGACCAGATTGCCGTTGTGCCCGAGGGCGATCGAGCCGTGCGCGGTGGCACGGAACGTCGGCTGCGCGTTCTCCCAGACCGAGGCCCCGGTGGTGGAGTAGCGGGCATGGCCGACCGCGATATGGCCCTGGAGAGACCCCAGGGAGGTTTCGTCGAAGACCTGCGAGACCAGTCCCATGTCCTTGAAGACGAGGATCTGGGACCCGTTGCTCACTGCGATGCCCGCGGACTCCTGTCCACGGTGCTGCAGGGCATACAGTCCGAAATAGGTGAGCTTGGCGACCTCTTCGCCGGGAGCCCAGACACCGAAGACGCCACATGCGTCCTGGGGGCCCTTCTCTCCGGGGAGCAGGTCGTGGTTGAGTCGTCCATCACCACGAGGCACGCCACCGAGTGTAGGCGAGATCGACCACTGGTCCGAATTCGGGATACCGCGCCGGGCCATCGGGGAAGCGCTTCCGGGAGTGGTCCTACGCCCCTGGCGGACGGTTACGTGGAGTGAGCGCACGGCCGTCGCGAGGGGTCTACGGGGCGGGCATGGATCGGCCACAGGGCGGCGGCAACGCGGATCAGCGCGGCGATACCGGCGATTTCCGGCCACGGGGGCCGGGGGTGCGCCGGGGCCGGATGGTGGCGCTCGGTGAACCGGCCGACGGTCCGGCGCGGAACCTGGCCGAACGCGCGTTTCGTGGCGAGGCTCACACCCCGGGGCCGCCGGACATGTCGGATTCGGCGCGTACGGAACCGCTTCGTGGCGGTCGGCCGTTCCTCCGGACGGTCGGACCTCTGGTTCGCCCTGGCCACGAGGCCGCCCGGGTCCCCGGACCCTCAAGCCCCCGGCCCCCGGATCCCTGGCTTGCCCGGATCACCTGGATCGCCCGGTTCGTCCGGGCCCCGGGTCGTTCGCATCGCCCGGATCACGTGGACGGCCGGGGTCGCGTGAACGGCTCGACCGCCTGGACGGCCAGGACCGTGCGGATCACTCGCCGGGTTCCGCGGCCGCGGCGCCGAGCGACGCATCGTTCTCCGAGGCGAGGGCCAGGGTGCGCTCGTCGATCCGGTACGTCGTCCGCCCGTCCAGGACCCCCAGCAGCGCCTTACACGGGGTCGTCCCGGCGCACGAGCTGCTCACCGCATCAGGGGCAGGAGGGAGGAGAGGTCGGCCCGCTCGCCGCTCGCGGCGACCCGCGCGGCATCGAGGGCGTGCGCCCATTCCGTACGGCCGGTGGCGAGCCTGATCCAGGTGAGCGGATCGGTCTCGACGACGTTGGGCGGCGTACCGCGGGTGTGCTTGGGGCCCTGCACGCACTGGACCACGGCGAAGGGCGGGATGCGCACCTCGACCGAGCCGCCCGGCGCCTTCTCCGCGAGGGCGTCGGCGAGCAGCCGGGTGCAGGCGGCGAGCGCCTGTCGGTCGTACGGGATGTCGAGGCCGGTGGCCTCGTTCAGGTCATCGGTGTGCACGACGAGCTCCACGGCGCGGGTGACGAGGAAGTCCGTCAGCCGCATCGCCCCGGCCGGTGTGGGCAGCAGCCGTTCGTCTCCCGTGCGCGGCACCCGTTCCTCGAACCGCCCGGCGGCCTCGCCGAACAGCGCGTCCAGGTCGGGATGTTCGGCGGCGAGCGCCCTGGTGCCGGCGGCGATCCGCTCGGACTGACCGGCGGTGGCGAGGGGCCAGGCGAGGAGGGCCTGCCCGGATTTCGAGGCGGCGGGCCCGGACCGCTCCGGCTCCCGTGCGGCCTGCGAGAACGCCAGGACCACATGGGCTGCGAGTTCGCGCACGGTCCAGTCGCCGAGCCGGGTCGGCAGCGCGAGCTGTTCGGGCGTCAGCGTACGGACGGCTTCCCGGACATGGGTGAACTGCGCCAGGACCGCGCTGCGGGTCCGGGCCGGATCGTAGCGGCGGGCACGTTTCTGGGACGGCGGCATGCCCGGGAGCCTACGGCCCCCGACCGGCGTACGGGCCCCGACCGGCTTACGGGCACGGGCCGACGTACGGGCCCCGACCGGCGTACGACAGACCACGGTCCGCGGGCCCACGCACCGACGGTGGAGGGACGGCGGGGACGACGGACCGGAACGGCGGCTGTCTCAGCGCCGGATCGCGAAGGTGCCCAGACCGCGCGCGAGCAGGTCGAGACCGCGCTCCGCGAGCGCGACGGCGTCCGCGGCGATCGCGTCGGCCGGTTCGCCCGCCAGCAACCGCAGTTGGTTCGCGAGGATGAGGGAGTTGCGGGTGCTGATCAGCTGGGCGGCCACGATCCGGGCGACGGGCGGTTCCTCCCCCTCCTCGGTCAGGACCTCGGCGAGCAGTTCGTGGGAGCGCAGGGAAAGCGCGTGGGCGCGGATCAGGAGAGCCGGTGTCTCCTGGATCAGCCGGCTCACGTCGAGCACCATCGGCGCGTCGCTCATGCCGACCGACGGGTCGCGGCGCTCGATGGCGGCCAGGAATTGCGCGCGCACGGCAGTCAGGGCGGATTCTCCGGGGGCCCGGTCCCGCACCACCCGCGCGACGTCACCGATGTGCTCCGCCAACGGCGCGAGGACCAAGTCCTCCTTGCTCGCGAAGTAGTTGAAGACCGTCATCTTCGACACCTCGGCCACCTCGGCGATCTCGGCGACCGATACCTTGTCGAAGCCACGCTCGGCGAAGAGTTCGGTGGCCGCGGTCCACAGACGGTGGCGCGTCTGGAGCTTCTTGCGCTCCCGCAGGCTCATCCCCTCGGTCATGCCTTCACTATACCAGGATAAATGTTGAGCCGAGAGTAATTCTTACCTCGGTAAATTCCTAGGCGTACGGGCCGAGGGCGTGCAGAGCCGCCGGGGGTGCGCGGGCGTACGTTCCGTCCGTACCCGCGTCCGTTCGGAGCAGGGCTGCGGCCCCGCCCCCGGGCATTCGCCGGAACGGGGCGGGGCCGCAGCCCTCGGTACGGGCGGTCGTCAGGCGAGCAGACCCGGGATGGTCTCCTCGTGCGCGGTGCGCAGCTCGCTCAGCGGGATGCCGAACTCGCCCTGGACCTCGATCTCGTCCCCGTCCACGACACCGATCCGGGCGACGGGCAGACCGCGCGCCCCGCACATGTCGTTGAAGCGCAGCTCCTCGCTGCGCGGAACGGAGACGATCGCGCGCCCCGCCGACTCGGAGAAGAGGAACGTGAACGCGTCCAGACCGTCCGGCACGACCAGGCGGGCGCCGTTGCCGCCGCGCAGGCAGGACTCCGTGACGGCCTGGATCAGGCCGCCGTCGGACAGGTCGTGCGCCGCGTCGATCATGCCGTCGCGGGAGGCCGAGATCAGGATCTCGGCGAGCAGCTTCTCGCGCTCCAGGTCGACCTTCGGCGGCATGCCGCCCAGGTGGCCGTGGACGACCTCGGACCACGCCGAGCCGCCGAACTCCTCGCGCGTCTCGCCCAGCAGGTAGAGGAGCTGGCCCTCCTGCGCGAACGCGACCGGCGTACGCCGGGAGACGTCGTCGATCACGCCGAGCACGGCGACGACCGGCGTCGGGTGGATCGCCGTCTCACCGGTCTGGTTGTACAGCGACACGTTGCCGCCGGTGACCGGGGTGCCCAGCTCCAGGCAGCCGTCCGCGAGACCGCGGGTCGCCTCGGCGAACTGCCACATGACGTCCGGGTCCTCGGGCGAGCCGAAGTTCAGGCAGTCCGAGACGGCGAGCGGCTTGGCGCCGGTGGCGGCGACGTTGCGGTACGCCTCCGCCAGCGCGAGCTGCGCGCCGGTGTACGGGTCGAGCTTGGCGTACCGGCCGTTGCCGTCGGTCGCCATGGCCACGCCCAGGTTCGACTCCTCGTCGATCCGGACGATGCCGGCGTCCTCGGGCATCGCGAGCACGGTGTTGCCCTGCACGAACCGGTCGTACTGGTCCGTGATCCAGGACTTCGACGCCTGGTTCGGGTGCGCGACCAGCTTCAGGACCTGCTCGCGCAGCTCGGCGCCGTCCGCCGGACGGGCCAGCTCACCCGCGTCGTCGGCCTGGAGCGCGTCCTGCCAGGACGGGCGGGCGTACGGGCGGTGGTACGTCGGGCCCTCGTGGGCGACCGAACGCGGAGGGACGTCGACGATCTGCTCGCCGTGCCAGAAGATCTCCAGGCGCTCGCCCTCGGTCACCTCACCGATGACGGTGGCGATGACGTCCCACTTCTCGCAGATCTCCAGGAAGCGGTCGACGTGCTGCGGCTCGACGATCGCGCACATGCGCTCCTGCGACTCGCTCATGAGGATCTCCTCGGGCGAGAGCGAGGAGTCGCGCAGCGGCACGGTGTCCAGCTCGACGCGCATGCCGCCGGAGCCGGCGGAGGCCAGCTCGGACGTGGCACAGGAGAGCCCGGCCCCGCCGAGGTCCTGGATGCCCGCGACGAGCTTCTCCTTGAAGACCTCCAGGGTGCACTCGATGAGGAGCTTCTCCTGGAACGGGTCGCCGACCTGGACGGCGGGGCGCTTGGCGGGCTTCGTGTCGTCGAAGGTCTCGGAGGCCAGCACCGAGACGCCCCCGATGCCGTCGCCGCCGGTGCGGGCGCCGTAGAGGATCACCTTGTTACCGGGGCCGGACGCCTTGGCCAGGTGGATGTCCTCGTGCTTCATCACACCGATGCAGCCGGCGTTGACGAGCGGGTTGCCCTGGTAGCAGGCGTCGAAGACGACCTCGCCGCCGATGTTGGGCAGACCGAGGCAGTTGCCGTAGCCGCCGATGCCCGCGACGACGCCCGGCAGGACGCGCTTGGTGTCGGGGTGGTCGGCGGCGCCGAAGCGCAGCGGGTCGACGACCGCGACCGGGCGGGCGCCCATGGCGAGGATGTCGCGGACGATGCCGCCGACGCCGGTCGCCGCGCCCTGGTAGGGCTCGATGTACGACGGGTGGTTGTGCGACTCGACCTTGAAGGTGACCGCGTAGCCCTGGCCGACGTCGACCACACCGGCGTTCTCGCCGATGCCGACGAGCATCGCGTCGTTGGCGGGTGCCTTCTCGCCGAACTGCTTGAGGTGGACCTTGCTGCTCTTGTACGAGCAGTGCTCCGACCACATCACGGAGTACATGGCGAGCTCGGCGCCGGTGGGGCGGCGGCCCAGGATCTCGTGGATCCGGGCGTACTCGTCCTCCTTGAGGCCGAGCTCCTTCCAGGGCTGCTCGACGTCCGGGGTCCCGGCCGCGTGCTTGACCGTATCCAGGCTCATGCGTTGACCAGCTTCTTGATGATCGAGGTGAAGAAACCGAGGCCGTCGGTGCGGCCGGTTCCGATCAGCGGCTCGACGGCGTGCTCCGGGTGCGGCATCAGGCCGACGACGTTGCCCTCGGCGTTGGTGATGCCCGCGATGTCGTTCAGCGAGCCGTTCGGGTTCATGTCCAGGTAACGGAAGGCGACACGGCCCTCCGCCTCCAGCTCGTCGAGCACGCGCTCGTCGGCGACGTACCGCCCGTCCATGTTCTTGAGGGGTACGGAGATCTCCTGGCCCGCGGAGTAGTCCGACGTCCAGGCGGTCTCCGCGTTCTCGACGCGGAGCTTCTGGTCGCGGCAGATGAAGTGCAGGTGGTTGTTCCGCAGCATCGCGCCGGGCAGCAGATGCGCCTCGGTCAGGATCTGGAAACCATTGCAGATGCCGAGCACCGGCATCCCCGCGCGGGCCTGCTCGATGATCGTCTCCATGACGGGCGAGAAGCGGGAGATCGCACCGGCCCGCAGATAGTCGCCGTAGGAGAAACCGCCGGCCAGGATGACCGCGTCGACCTGGTGCAGATCCTTGTCGCGGTGCCACAGCGATACGGGTTCGGCGCCCGCGACTCGTACGGCCCTGAGGCTGTCCTTGTCGTCCAGCGTGCCGGGAAAGGTGACGACTCCGATTCGGGTGTTACTGCGGCCCGAAGGGCCTCCCTCACGGGTGGTGGTGGGAGACGGGCGGGAAGTCACTTGGACTCCTCGGCCTTCTCCACCTTCACGGTGAAGTCCTCGATGACGGTGTTGGCGAGGAAAGTCTCGGCCATCTCATGAATGCGACCGAGGGCGTCGTCGTCGACCGGCCCCTCGACCTCCAGCTCGAAACGCTTTCCCTGACGTACGTCCGCGATTCCCTCGAAGCCGAGACGGGGCAGTGCGCGCTGCACCGCCTGTCCCTGCGGGTCGAGGATCTCGGGCTTGAGCATGACGTCGACTACGACGCGTGCCACTGGCACTCCCGTGTGGTGTGGTGCGACTGGTTCTCCGGGGGGCTCCCCTGACCCCCGCAGCTTCCCTCAGCGTACCTGGCCCGAAATTCTACGCGAGTAGACAGATGAGTACGCGATCACGGCGGGATATCGGCCGCGACAACGGCCGGGGAAAAATCTGCGAAAAGATTCCTCGCCGAAGACAGACATAGAACCGTGACACGCGGAGACAATTAGCCGGACTTCACAATGCGATGCCCACCGCTGTACAAATGATTACCGGGGAATGCAGCATTGCCCCCTGGACAGTCGACACCGGTCGGCCGAACAGTCGATACCGGTCGACTCGTATCCGCCCGAAGGGCTCACATCCCCCCGAGGGCCGGAAGGCCGACATCGGCGCACGCCAAACGCGCCGACGCCGTAGGAAAGGACCGATATCCGTGGCTCAGCGCGTAGTGGTCACGCTCTTCGACGACATCGACGGGGGAGCAGCGACGGAAACGGTCACCTTCGCCCTGGACGGGAAGTCGTACGAGATCGACCTCAATGCCTCCAACGCAAAGAAACTGCGCAAGGCTCTGGCGCCGTACATGTCGGCGGGCCGAAAGCAGACAAATGTCGGCAAGCGCGGCAGGAAGCCCGCGTCGTACCGGCACACCTCGCTCGAACCCGACCCGGCGGCCGTACGCGCCTGGGCCCGTTCGCACCAGATGGAGGTACCGGCCCGCGGCCGGATCCCCAAGAAGGTCTATGAAGCGTTCCGCGCGGCCGGTTGAGAAGCCGAGGACGCCCACCGGCCCGGGTGCACGGCCCTCCGGACACCCGGCACCGACGACCGCCGACCCGCCCCGCGGGAGTGATCACCGGCTCGCCCGCCGACCTCCCGACCGTCGACCCGGACCGTCTCGACAGCGCTCCGCGATCACCGACTTGCGCTGCACCCCCGCAGGTCGGCTAAAGTCTGGAGCACGCCGAAGGGCAAGGCCGAAAAGCCAAACCCCAAGCAGCGTGCGGGTGTAGTTCAGTAGTAGAACATCCCCCTTCCAGGGGGAAGGCGCAGTGTGCAATTCCTGTCACCCGCTCTGCACCACTCCTACCGACCATTGCGGTGGATCAGGTAGAGTAGTGCTCGCACCGCCCGGAAGTACTCTCCGCAAGGAGTACAATGAGCGGAAGCAATGCGGACGTGGCTCAGTTGGTAGAGCATCACCTTGCCAAGGTGAGGGTCGCGAGTTCGAATCTCGTCGTCCGCTCTTGATGGGAATGAAGGCCCCGGTCGATTTCGACCGGGGCCTTCTTCGGGTTCTCTTGTCAAGAAGCATCCGGTCAAGAAGCATCCGGCCCGGTACGGGCTCGCCGCGATCCTGTCGTTCTCGACCTCCAGATGCCGGGCGCCGATGGTGTGAGTGTTGCCACATCCCCGCGGGACGCACTGCCCGACTGCCGGACGGTGATCGTGACGAGTCACGGGCGGGCCGGGACATCTGAGACGGGCACGCGCGGCCGGTGTCCGAACCTTCGTGCCGAAGACCGTCAGCGCCCGGAAGCCGGTCGGGATTGCCGCACCGTTCGCGCCGGAAACCGTTATGTGGACCGGGAGTCGGCGGCCGACGCGATCTGCGCAGGGGACTCGCCGCTCACCGCGCGCGAGACCGAGGTGCTGGAATCGGCGGCCGACGGGGCACCGGTCGCGGAGATCGCCGAACGGGCCTCACTGCCCCGGGGGACGGAACGGAACCACCTCTCGGCGGCCGTCTCGAAAGCTCGGGGCGGAGAACCGTCATGCGGCCGTGCGTCTCGCACGCGAGCGGGGATGGGTATAGTGGTCCTCGCGCTTCGGCGCTTGCGGACGTAGCTCAGTTGGTAGAGCGCAACCTTGCCAAGGTTGAGGTCGCCAGTTCGAACCTGGTCGTCCGCTCAGTTGAACAAGAAGCCCCGGCCTCCCGGTCGGGGCTTCTTGGCGTTTCAGGGCTTCGTTCCGGTGCGGGTCATCCGCTCGGTGCTCTGGTGCGGTTGTGTGCGCGGCCGGCGTGCTGGTGCGGGTACCCGGTCGGCGACCGGGTACCCGGCTGCTCACTTCCAGGGCATGCCGGTGAGGAGTTCGTACGCCTCCAGGTACTTCGCCCGGGTCGCGTCCACGATCTCCTGGGGGAGCGCCGGGGGCGGCTGCTCGCTCCTACGGTCCCAGCCGGAGGCCGGCGAGGTCAGCCAGTCACGGACGAACTGCTTGTCGTAACTGGGCTGCGGCCTGCCCGGCTCCCAGTCGGCGGCGGGCCAGAAGCGGGAGGAGTCCGGCGTCAGGACCTCGTCCGCGATGATCAGTTCCTCGCCACCATCGGCGGTGGGGGCGAAACCGAACTCGAACTTCGTGTCGGCGAGGATGATCCCGCGCTCACGCGCGATGTCGCGGGCCCTGCCGTACACGTCCAGCGTGGCGCGACGCAGCTGTGCGGCGGTCTCCGCGCCGACCTGCCGGGCCACCTCCTCGTAGCTCACGTTCTCGTCGTGATCTCCGACGGCCGCCTTGGTGGCGGGCGTGAAGATCGGCGCGGGGAGTTCGGAGCCGTCGACGAGGCCCTCGGGGAGGGCGAGACCGCAGACCGTACGGGACTCGTTGTACTCGACGAGCCCGGAGCCGGTGAGATAGCCGCGGGCGACGCACTCGACCGGAACCATCCGCAGCGACCTGCAGACCAGCGTGCGGCCCTCCCAGTCGGCGGGGGCTCCTGCGGGCAGCTCCGTGGACAGCACGTGGTTGGGCACGAGGTCGGCGAGCTGGTCGAACCACCACAGGGAGAGCCGGGTGAGGACACGGCCCTTGTCCGGGATCTCGGTGGGCAGAACCCAGTCGTACGCGGAGATGCGGTCGCTGGCGACCATGACGAGGTCGCCCGCCTCGTTCCGGTACAGGTCGCGCACCTTGCCGGTGTGGAGGTGAGTGAGCCCCTGAACCTGCACGGGCTCGGGCTTTTCTACAAATCCGGACACGCTGCCTCCGCGTAGGTTGATCCAGGAGTCGTTTCGATTCTCCCGTATCAGGGTGCGGTGGGGTGGAGCGGGGGCACGCGGGGCGCTCGGGGCGTACAAGGCATATGGGGTATCCGTGCGTATTGACGGCATCGCGGTTGGCGTCGTGACGGCCCTTGGACGTCGACGTCTTAATAAGTCGTGACAGCCCTTGTAGGGGCCGGTCGGGTCGGGTTTCGGTCCGGGCGGTTTCCGTGCCTGCCGGGATTCTGTTCGCTCAGGCCAGTGCGTTGAGTCTCATCCGCTGAGCTCGGTTCACGGTTGTTCGCCGGTTCACGATTGTTCGCCCGGGTCCGTCCGCTCGTTCCGGTCAGTTCATGCTGGTCGGTTCGTTCAGTCCCGTTTGCAGATGCGGTCCAGAAGATTGACCGTGGCGCGCTGGATACGGGGGTCCACGTGACCGGGACGGTCCAATGCCGGGGACCAGGCGAAGGTGCCGGAGGCGAAGACGAGCGCGCCGGACGGAGCCCGGTACAGGGAGGTCTCCTGGTGCCGGATGACCCCTTCGCCGTCCTGGTACGGAGAGTGGGCGAGCAGGATGCGGCTGTCGTGGTCGGGGAGCGCGGTGCGCGGGAAGTAGCGGTCGGCCTCGCCTGCGACCAGACCGTCGATCTCGTCCCCCTCCCCGGCGCCCGTCGCCTCCCACAGCCAGTGCTCGGCGTTCCGTACGACGAGGGGGTGGGGGTCAGGCACGCGACCCGCGTACTGGATGCCGAGAAGTTGCTGCTCGGGCCGGTCGATCTCGCGCCAGAGCGCGGGTCTTCCCGGCCCCTGGCGCTTGCGGCAGGTGAGCAGCCGGTCCGGGACGCCGGAGGGCGACGGGGAGAGGCAGACCTGCCAGTACATGGTGTTGGCGGAGAGGAAGACGAGCGAGGTGCCGCCGTCGCGGGCTTCCTCGGCGGTACGGCGCATGGGCACCGACCAGTACTCGTCGTGGCCGGGGAAGACCAGCCCCCGGTAACGGCTCGGGTCGATCCGGCCCGCGTGCAGGTCCCGGGTGTCGGCGTACGCGACGTCGTAGCCGTACCGCTCGGCCCAGCGGATGAAGTCATAGGCGTGACCGACGTGAAGCGGCAGACCCGCGCCCGCGTAGGGGCGGTCGAAGGAGACGGTGACGGCGGCGTCCTCCTCGCCCAGGAGGCGGCCCTGCTCGTCCCATGCGTGGTACAGGCTGGCGCCGGCCCGGCCGTCCTCCGGATAGAGGTTGTACGCCTGCCAGGTGACGTCGGGGAGGAGCAGCAGCAGATCGGCGGGGCGGTCGTCGCGGATCGTGAACGGGATGTGGGAACGGTGCCCGTCGGCCGTGGTGAGCACGGCGACATACGCGCCGACCGACCAGTACGTGGGGATCTGCAGCCGCCACGACTGCCACCAGTGGTGACAGGAGACCGTGCGGTCGGCGATGAGCGGCGCGGGCTGGACGATGCCGGAGAGCCGGGGGCTCGTGGTGATCTTCGCGGCGCCGTCGCCGCCGTAGTGGCCGATGCGGTAGACGTCCACGGAGAACTGCTGCGGCGGGTCCACGGTGATGTGGAAGTCGAGCGCCTCGCCGGGGGCGGCGGCGCCCGTGGAGACGAAGCCCTTGATCTGACGGTGCACGTCATCGGCCGTACGGGTGCCGCCGTCGGAGGAGCGGGCCAGGGTGGGGTCCGCGTACCAGGGGACCATGTGCCCGGTGTCGTCGAAGTAGTTCTCACTGCCACGCAGCCAGGGCAGGGGCCCCTGGCCGAAAGGATCGGAGACGGCGTGTGCCAGGGCACCCGACTCCCATCGACGAATCTGCTCCGCCCCCATACCGCTTCTCTCCCTCGGTCCCCCGCGACAACAGTGGGACTGTCGATGGCCGGCCGCCGCCGTACCGTCCGGCGGCTGTTGCCGGTGGCCGCCGTCAATGGCCGCTGCCCATGGCCGCCGACCGCGCCTGCGGCTTTCGGCCCGTGGCCGTCGGCCCGAGACGTTCGGCCCGTTACCGTCGGCGCGTTCGCTGGTTGCCATCGGCCGGGGGTCGTCAACCTTGATCGCTTTCGGCCGTGCGTCATCGACGCACCAACGGTGACACGCCGTCTGTCAGCGTCGATCCCCAGCACATCACATAACGCATGCACTCCGTCACCGTTCGTCGCGAATTGACGTGAACGGAACGTTCCCTTCCGAATATCGAGGCATCGGTGCGTATCGAGACATCGGCACGACCTGCCGCGATGCCTGCGGTTCCTCCGATTCGGTCCGATGCCTCCCATACCTCCGATGCCTCTGTGCCGGATGGGGATGCGGTGGAACCGCCCGGCCGAGAGACCGTGGTAAGGGGGTAAGCGGGAGGCCCTGACGCTCAGTCCTGCCGAGGCCGCAGGTGCAGCGGGAGTCCGGGGCCTGGACGGCCATTCGCCGTTCATATGTACGGTCGTTCGCCGTTCGTATGTTCTGATGAGGCCCGCTCGGACACAGCCCGCTCAGACGAGGCGGACGGGTTTTTCCGGCCGTACGCCGACCGAGGCGAGCCAGGAACGCAGCGGTCCCGCGTCTCCGTCCTCGACCAGACTGAGGACCGGACCGCCCAGATCCGCCCGGCGCTCGCCGTCGACCAGCAGGGCCGGGCCGTCGAGCCAGTCGAGGCCGGGGGTCGCGCCGGCCGTGTCGACGGCGGCGCAGCAGACCATCGCCGCGACGTGGTCGGCAAGCAGCTCCGTACCCGTACGGTGCGGCAGGAGCGGGAAGAGCGGGAGGGGTACGGGCCCCCAGAAGCCCAAGGCGTCCCCTCCCGCGTCGACGGCGCCGGGGGCGCCCTGCGCCATCGGTGCGCCGTCGGACGGAGGGCGGCGCCGGGCTGCTGCCGCCTCGCGGGCCACCGCGGCGCCGATGCCCGCCGCAAGCTCCTCACCGTCGTCGTCCCGGCCCGCCAGGTACTCGACGACACGGGCCAACGTGGGCACCCCCGCGTCGGAGGGAAACGCGGCGTGGGCGGGGGTGGGTGCGGCGTGGCGGTCGGAGGCGGCTGCGGGGGTGCGGTCGGATGCGGCTTCGTGGTCGGAAGCAGGAGCGCGGTCGGGGGCGGCGACCGGGCCAGGGTCGGCGGCATCGGCCGCGCCACGGCTCCCGGCCGAGTCGGAGTCGGAGCCGGGGACGGTGCCGGCTCGGCCGGCGCCACCGCCGGCGACGGCCGGGGAGTGTGCGGTCGCGGGCGCGGACGCCGCACGCATCGGGTCGAGGGTGTCGAGGACGCGGTGCAGACGGGCCGCTTCGGTGCGCCACTTCCGGTCGACCACCTCTTCCGGGTACTGCTGCCAGTCGACCGGCGACCACCCTGGGCCGGACTCCGGGGGGCCGCCGTGGAACAGCCGGGCCGCCAGCAGGGACGTCGCCTCGTCGGCCGCGCCCGGCTCCTCCAGGAGGTCGCAGGCGGGACGCTCGCCGAGCCGCGAGGCGAAGTCGTCGGCGAGCCGGTCGCGCCTGGACAGCTCGGTGAGGGCGGACACCACCCCCGCGTCCAGCCTGGACGGCCAGCGGCCCATCTCCCACGCGGGCAGCGCGACCCGCGTGAGCAACCGGTCCCAGCCCGCGTACGCGAGGCCGACCTGCTCCTGGGCGACGACCCGAAGGCCGTAGTCCACACCCTGTGCACGGACGGACGCGGCGGCGGCGACGCCCCGTTCCATCTCCGCAGCATGGCTGCGACAGCTGCGAAGCAGCAGCCGGGCGATCCAGCCGACGACGACACGGGGCGCTCCCCGCACCACGGACAGCGGCCCGGGAACCCGTACGGCGGCGTCCGCGACCACCCCGTCGAGCCCCCTGACGAACCGGCGCGCCGCCGCTATGTCGGGGTGCGCGGAGGGGCCCGTGCCCGCGACGACCGGGGCGAGCACCGCCCGTAGCTCCGCGACCCTCATCCACCACAGGAACGGTGAACCGATGACCAGCACGGGAGCCGTCAGGGCCCGTCCGCGGCCCCGGGACGCGGTGCCGTCGTAGCCGTCGTCGGGCCGCGCCCCGGAACGCCCCTTCCGCGTCGGGGCAGGCTGCTTCCGGTCGGCATCGAGGCGGGACGGGGGCTGCGCCGAGGGGTGTGTGCGGTCCTCCAGCCAGCTGTCGCAGTCGGGCGTGAGGGCTATCGCCGAGGGCGCGGGCACCCCCAGTCGGTCGGCGAGGTCCCTGACCAGGCGGTAGAGGTCGGGAGCGGCCTCCTCGGCGAGCGGCACGGTCGGACTGACCGCCGGCCTGGCCCGTACGACCGCGACGGCGACTGCCGCGGCGACCAACAGCACGACGACCGCGCAGGCGGTGACGATCCAACGGGCCACGTCCCATGCGTCGCCCACCGCATGGCCCTGCGCGCCCGCGACGAGCAGCACGACGGCCACGGCGGCCGGAAGGACGGCTGCCGCGGTGGCTCTGTTACGGATGCGCAGCAGAGCGACAGCCCGGGCACGCGCGCTCCGCGCACCCGGCTCCTCACCTGCACCGATACCGGACACGGCCGGACGTCACCCCCTCTGCCCCCGCAGCGGTGTTGCTCACTCCCCCACTGTGGCACCCGTCACTGACATCGCAATGTCAGTGGGCCAAGTGCCGGAGTGCCTGCGCCGCACACTAGTTGGGGGTGTCGGCGAGCGTCAGCCGGATGACTCAGGCGTCACTCGATGGAATGGCTTTGGGCAAAGGTGCTGGCGCACTGCCAACTTTGGCAGTGTTGCGCCAGTGGCCGAAAAGAGGGGGCCGCGACGGGGCCGGAACAGGGATCGGATCGGAGCGAGCGGGCGGGGCCAAGAGGACCAGACGAGACGGCCGGGGGGAGAGGCTGGGCGAGGGATCGGATGCGGGCAGGTCCGCCTGCGCACGGGTGGCCGGTCACACGGGTGGCCGGGCTCGGCCCGCGTCCCCGGGCAAGACGAGACAGGCCCGGGCTCGGGGAGCCCCGGACGACCCCGGTGACCGGGGAACGGCTCCGGCGGCCGAGCCCTGGAGAAGTTCGCAGTCGGCCCGGCGGCCGGGCCGGCTGCCGCAGAGCGGGTCCGGGCCACGCTGCGGCAGCGGGGCCACGAGATTTCGGTCACCCACACCCCGGCCCCCGGCTGCGCCGCGCCGCGGCAGCCGGGCCCCTTGGCACGGTCCCGACAACCGACCCCGACCGGGCCTCGGCACGGTCCCGTCAGCCGACCAGGGCCCCGTGACATCGCCTCCGGTGGCCGACCAGGCCCTTGGCATGACCTCTGGTGGCCCCGGGATCCGGCTTCCGGGACCCGGGTTCCGGGACCTGCGACCCGGGACCTGCGACCCGGCTTCCGGGCTTCCGGGCTCAGGCTCCCGCGGCCTTCCGGGCGATGTCCGTACGGAACTGCGCGCCATCGAGCCGGATCCGGGCCACCGCGGCGTAAGCACGCTCACGGGCGGTCGCGAGGTCCTTGCCGGTCGCGGTCACGGACAGCACCCGGCCGCCCGCGCTGACGATCGTGTCGCCGTCCCGCCGGGTGCCGGCGTGCAGGACGTACGCGTCCGGGGCATCCTGCGCCGCCACGTCGTCGAGCCCTTCGATCGGGTCCCCCGTCCGCGGCGGACCCGGGTAGTTGTGCGAGGCGATGACGACGGTGACGGCCGCGTCGTCGCGCCAGTTGAGCGGTGGCAGTTCGTCGAGGGTGCCGTTGGCGGCGGCCAGCAGCACGGCGGCCAGCGGGGTCTTCAGGCGGGCCAGGACGACCTGGGTCTCGGGGTCGCCGAACCGGGCGTTGAACTCGATCACGCGGACACCGCGCGAGGTGATCGCGAGGCCCGCGTACAGCAGTCCGGAGAACGGGGTGCCACGGCGGCGGAGCTCGTCGACGGTCGGCTGGAGCACCGACTCCACGACCTCGTCGACCAGCTTGGGGTCGGTCCACGGGAGCGGGGAGTATGCGCCCATGCCGCCCGTGTTCGGGCCCTCGTCGCCGTCCAGGGCGCGCTTGAAGTCCTGCGCGGGACGGAGCGGCAGCACGGTGGTGCCGTCCGTGATCGCGAACAGGCTGACCTCGGGACCGTCGAGGAACTCCTCGATGACGACACGGCCGCAGGCCAGGGCGTGGGCGCGGGCCACCTCGATGTCCTCGGTGACGACGACACCCTTGCCGGCGGCGAGACCGTCGTCCTTGACGACGTACGGCGCGCCGAAGGCGTCGAGGGCGGCATCGATCTCGACGGGGTTGGTGCAGACGTAGCTGCGGGCTGTGGGCACGCCCGCCACGGCCATCACGTCCTTGGCGAACGCCTTGGAGCCCTCCAGCCGGGCCGCGTCGCCGGAGGGGCCGAAGCAGGGAATGCCGGCAGCACGCACGGCGTCGGCGACCCCGGCGACGAGCGGCGCCTCCGGGCCGACGACCACCAGATCGGCGCCCAGTTCGGTGGCGAGACGCGCGACGGCGTCACCGTCGAGGATGTCGACCGGGTGGAGTTCGGCCACCTCCGCGATACCGGCGTTGCCGGGAGCGCAGTACAGAGCGGTGACGTCGGAGTCGAGGGAGAGGGAGCGGCACAGGGCGTGTTCGCGGGCGCCGCCGCCGATGACGAGGACCTTCACGGAATGCAGCCTAGCCGCCGGGGCGCGGCGGTCTTGACGGGCGCCGCTCCGTGGACACACCGGGCGACGCGGCGCGAAGCGGCCCCCGCGCCGTACGGGCTTTCGCCCGGGGCCGGGCTCCGTACCCCGCGCCGTGCATCACGGCCCCGCGCCCCGCCGTACGGGACGGACACGCCGCTGCGTGTAGACGCGTCCGCGGACTCCCCCAGTCCCGTTCGCGAACTCCACCGGCCTGTGCGGGGAGCCCCCCCCAGTCCCCGCGGCGAACTCCACCAGCCCGTGCGCGGACTCCGCGGGCTCCTCCCGCTCGCCCCCAACCTCTCCTGCTCGCCCGCGAGCTTCTTCCTGCTCGCCCGCGAGCTTCTTCCTGCTCGCTGCTCGCTGCTCTCTACTCGTTACCCGTGCCCCGCGACCCGTTACTCGTTCGTGAACTCCTCCAGGACCGTGGCGCCCAGCTCCCGGACGATCAACTCGTGCCCGGACAGCGCTGAATCGACCAGGTCCGGATCGTCGGCCTCGGGGATGTCGTCCTCGGGAGCAACAGGCTGCGGCGCCTCGGGCGCGGCGGAGGACTGCTGCGGGGAGTAGGACGCCGGGGCGGGTTCCACCGCGGGTGGCGCGCTCGGCTGCGGGGTCGGGGCGGCGGCGGGCGCGGGGCGGGGCTCGTACTGCTGCTGAGGCGCGGGCGGCGATGCGGGGCGCTGAGCCGCGGGCGGTGCGGCGTAGGACCGACCGCCGCCGGGCTGCGGCGGTGTGCCCGCACCGCCCGAGGGGTCGACGATCGCCTCGATCTTCCACTGCGCGTTGAACCGCTCGGCAAGGGCCTGTCTCAGCACGTCCTCGCTGCCGCTGCTCGCGAAATTGTCGCGGGCACCCGCGTTGAGGAAGCCGAGTTGCAGAGTGGTGCCGTCGAAGCCCGTCACCTGGGCGTTCTGACTGAGCAGGATCCAGGTGAACCGGCGGCGGTTCTTCACCGCTTCCAGGATGTCCGGCCACATGTTCCGTACCTGACCCGCGCCCTGCGCCATTCCCGGGCTCGGCTCGGCGGCGGGCGCCGGTGCCACGGGAGCGGCCGGGGCAGGGGCGGCCGGGGCGGGCGCGGACTGCGGCGCCTGCGACCGGCCGGGGGCGGCGGCGGTCGGCCAGCCGCCTGGGCGGCGGCCGGATTCCGGCGCGGTGGCGGTGGGCCAGGCCCCGGGACGCTGACCGCCCGCGGGCGCCCCGGCCCCGGTCGGCGGCGCGACGGGGGGCTGCTGGGGCACGGCGGGCTGCGCCGATGCCGGAGGCGCCGGTGCGGGCGCGGGCGGCATCACGGCTGCTGCGGCGGGCTCGGGCGCTGCGGGCGGGGGCGCTTCCCCTCGTGCGGCGGCGCGCGCCGCAGCGGGGCCGCCCGGCTGGGCGGCCGACGGGACGGGAGCGGGTGCATGGGCCAGGGCTTCGGGCCCCGGCACGTACCCCATGGCGGGCCCCGGCCCGGCGGTCGCGAAGGACGCGCCGCGCTCCAGCCGGTCCAGGCGGGCCTGCAGCGAACGCTCATCGTCGAAGGCGGCGGGCAGCAGCACCCGGGCACAGATCAGCTCGACCTGGAGACGCGGCGAGGTCGCCCCGCGCATCTCCGTCAGCCCCTCGTTGACCAGGTCGGCGGCACGGCTCAGCTCGGCCGCGCCGAAGACGGACGCCTGGGCCTGCATCCGCTCGACGACATCGGCGGGCGCGTCGATCAGCCCCTTCTCCCCGGCGTCCGGCACGGCGGCCAGGATCACCAGGTCGCGCAGCCGCTCCAGCAGGTCGGCGACGAAGCGGCGCGGATCGTTGCCGCCCTCGATCACCCGGTCCACGGCCTCGAACGCCGCGGCCCCGTCGCCCGCCGCGAAGGCGTCCACGATGGAGTCGAGCAGCGAGCCGTCCGTGTAACCGAGCAGGGACGTCGCCATGGCGTACGTCACACCGTCCTCGCCCGCACCGGCCAGCAACTGGTCCATCACCGACATCGAGTCACGCACCGACCCGGCCCCGGCCCGTACGACGAGGGGCAGCACACCGTCCTCGACGGGGATGTCCTCCTGGCCGCAGACCTGCGCGAGGTAGTCGCGCAGGGTGCCCGGCGGAACCAGCCGGAACGGGTAGTGGTGCGTACGCGACCGGATGGTGCCGATGACCTTCTCGGGCTCGGTGGTCGCGAAGATGAACTTGAGGTGCTCCGGCGGCTCCTCGACCACCTTCAGCAGGGCGTTGAACCCCGCCGAGGTGACCATGTGCGCCTCGTCGATGATGTAGATCTTGTAACGACTCGACGCGGGCCCGAAGAACGCCTTCTCCCGCAGATCGCGGGCGTCGTCCACGCCGCCGTGCGATGCGGCGTCGATCTCGATCACGTCGATCGACCCCGGCCCGTTGCGCGCGAGGTCCTGGCAGGAACGGCACTCCCCGCACGGCGTGGGCGTCGGCCCCTGCTCGCAGTTCAGGCAGCGGGCCAGGATGCGCGCACTGGTCGTCTTCCCGCAGCCACGCGGACCGCTGAACAGGTACGCGTGATTGACCCGGTTGTTCCGCAGGGCCTGCTGCAGCGGGTCAGTGACATGCTCCTGCCCAATGACCTCGGCGAACGACTCGGGGCGATAGCGGCGGTACAGCGCAAGGGACGACACACATACGAGGTTATCCGGGCGCACCGACAACCGGTCCCGCCCCGGCGCACCCGCCCTCACCGGACCATCTCGGGCCCTCGGGAAACACAAGGGCCCCCCACGCACCCGCCAGAGCCGACCTACCCTTGCTGCCTTCCGGCCCTGGGGGAGTTCAGTCAGATAGCGCCACGTGAGGGGCTGACGCCCACCTTAGCCGATCCCCACCCCTCCTGGTCCACCTCCCCACTCACCTCACCCACCCCACCGTCCACCCGCGTCCCGTCCACCCGCCGCCCGCTCCCCCGTCCCGGTCCCCCACGTCTCTTTCCCCGCATCTTCGAGCCTCCCCGAGCCGCTCCGAACAGTCCCGAGCGGATCTTGAAGCGGAAGGGGTTCGCGAGCACTCCTCAACGTCTTGTATTGTTTGCGGCGGAGGATTCGCCTAGTGGCCTAGGGCGCACGCTTGGAAAGCGTGTTGGGGGCAACCCCTCACGAGTTCGAATCTCGTATCCTCCGCCAGTGCCTCACCGGGCACGTTGTCGAAGGGCCCCACCGTTCGCGGTGGGGCCCTTCGACGTGCGTGGTCTCAGTTTTGGTCTCAGTTGCCTGGCCCTCACAGTAGGCAGCAGGTCCGGAGGTCGCGCGACCTCCGGAAGGAACGGCTGGAGCAGGCACGCAGCACCTGGTCAGTGTCATGGTTCGCCGTCGTCCCCGTCGGGACTCCGACAAGATGGACACCGTCATCTCCCCACCGCAAGAGATCGCCGCATGGCCTCGAACTCGACACCCCGACACCAGGGCCGTCTCGAACTGACCTGGACCGACAAGGACAAGACGCTCTTGTCGACCGGGGACGGCAGGGTCGGGCGACACCCTCGGCTACACCGTCGCCCTCCCCGGCGACCGCAACGGCAAGGGCGAGCCGGTCTTCTACTCCGGCTCCAAGCTCGCCCCGGACCTCTCCCTGCCCCGTATCCGCGAACGCTGGACTCAGAACCCGGACGACCCCACCCAGCAGCCTGCCTTGCCGTCGGTGACCGGGCCCGCGTCCGCACGTCGGCGCACCACCAGCGCCGCCTGGCGGGCGTTGCTCGTCATCGACCACGGTGACGACGGCGTCATCGCCGCGCAGATCGCCGCCACCGGCGAAGTCCTCGACGCCCTCGCTCAGACCTCCGCCGCCCACACCCGCCACGAACTCCAGGCAGCAGCCACACCGCGTTCGAACGCGCCTCCCGTTCCCACGTCCGCGCCGTACGAGGCCACGACCACGCCCTGCGCCGAGCCGCCCGCGACCTCGTCCACAGCGGCCCGGCCTTCGGCCGAGGTGAAGACGGCGCCACCACCGCGACGGTCATCGACATGCTGGTCTTCCTGATCACCGCCGCTGCGCACTGGCACGCCGGGAAACAGCACGCCCAGCAGGCCGAAGCCGCCCACCGAGCCGCCGCACACCTTCGCGCCGCCTACCCGGCCGCCGCCAGCAACCCCATGGCCCTGCTCCACCAGCAGGGCAGCCGCCTGGCCCCCTCCTGGCAACGCCACCACGCACCGCCGTACGCCATGCCCTGCCCGAACTGGCCGACCGTATCCTGGCCGAACCCGGCTGGCCCGCCCTCGCAGCCACCCTCCACGAAGCCCGAACCACCAGCCACAACCCCACCACCCTGCTCACCCAGGCAGCTGCCCTACGAGAACTGGACACGGCGGAACGCGTGAGCGACGTGCTCGTGTGGCGGCTTCGGCGGATGGCCGACCTCCCTGCGGATCCCCAGAATTCCCAGGACCAGCAAGCCAGCGGCGCCCGCGCCGTTTCCGCGCCAGGACAGCCCGCACACATCGGAACCAGGCCCGCGAACGGTTCCCCGCGACAGCGCTGACCCGCAAAACCGAGCGGTACCGCTTGTCGCTGCTTCGCCATCATGGGCGGAGGACGCGCAGCAATGCCGATCTGAACGCCCTCCTTCGCCGCCGTACCGCACGGACGTGGTCAGCCCTTGGCAGGCAGCTCCCGCGCCGCGTAGTAAGCGTGTAGTGCGGCCTCGCTGCCGGAGCCCAGAGCGGTCATAATCCGTTGGAAGCGGGCGGAACGGAGGTCGCCGGCCACGATGACGCGGGGGTGCTGGTCGGTGGGCGGGCAGTATCCGTCCGCGCCACGGGTCAGGTCGCCGGGCGGGGCGGTGGGCGCGTTTCCGATGCTGAGGTAGGCGGCATCCGCCGTGGTCGTCTGCCGTGCACCGCCCTGGCCCACCGCTTCCGCTGACACCGAGGCACCTTCTCCGCGGTCCAGCGTCAGGTGCTCAATGGGGAGGAGCGTGACGCGGGGGTCTTCTCGGATCTCCTCGATCTTGTACGCGTCGGCGGCCGGGTACGCCACAAGCAGGCGGGTGTCGGTGTCCGGGTGAGCCCGCAGGAAGGTGCCGATCGGGCGGTCTCCGCCGAGGACGAGAAGGGTGCGGCCCTCGGCGTCGTCCGCCTCGGCCTGCCAGAGCGGGGGCAGGGTGAGGCTGTCGGGAGCGGTGATCCAGGTGACGTCGCGGGGCTGGAGAGGGCCGACTCCGGTGGCGACGATGGCGTACGGGGCAGTGAGGCGGGTGCTGGCGTCGACTGTGGCGGTCACCTGGTCGTCGTCGGCGTGGAGTGCAGTGACGTGTCGGCCGAGTTCGAGGCGGCACAGCTCCGTGCTCTTCAGTTCCGCGACGATGGAGTCGGCGAGCTCGGGGCCGCTGGTGTAGCCGCCGAGGACGTTGTTCAGGGCCGGGATCCGGTAGAGGATGCGGCACAGCCGGTCCGGCTCGATCAGGATCGAGCGCATGCCGACGCTGGCGGCCATGCGGGCGGCGGCGCAGCCGGCCGGGCCGCCGCCGATGATGATCAGGTCGGTGTCGTACAGCGTGTCGGCCATGGGGCTATTCCAGCACCGGGGCCCCGGCATACGCAGTGAGTTGGCCGATCACGTGGTCGGTGGTGACGAGTTGGCCGGTTCCGATCAGGCGGCGGGCGACGAGGAGGCCGGCGTCGTGGACGTCGGGGCCGGCGTCGGTGGCGCAGGCGTCGGTGACGATCCAGGGTGCGTAGCCGTGTTCGAAGGCGTCGGCGGCGGACTTCAGGACGCAGCTCTCGGTGGCGATCCCGCAGAAGACGAGGTCAGTCCAGCCGGCCCGGCGGATCAGTTCGGTGGCCTCCGGGGTGAGGAGCGTGTACCCAGTCTTGTCAACGACCGTGTGTGCGTGGGCGGCAGCCTCGGCGAGTTCGGGGACGATGTCGGTCTCGGGCGCTTCTTGGAGCCGGCGCCACTGGAAGAAGCGCTCGTAGGGGCTGTCCGGATAGTTGAAGTACCGGGTGAAGATCACGGGTCGGCCGGCGGCGGACCACTGGGCGACCAGGTCGGAGACCGCGGGCACGGCGTGGCGGCTGTGGTGGTTCACGAAGCCGTTCTGCATGTCGATCACGACCAGCGCGGCGCTGCTGATGTCCATCCGGTATCTCTCCTGCCCAGGGTTCTCAGCCGACGCTCTCGCGTAGAGCGTCCTGTGCGGCGCGCAGCCGTTCGGCCAGTCCGCTGGTCTTCATGATGGCCTCCCGCATGAGGACGTGCTGCGCGGTCTCCTGGGCGCGGGCGGTGGTGAGCCGGGAGGTGGCGGCGCGCAGGAAGCGCCAACCGTACTGCTCGGGCATGGAGGGGTCCTGGCCGTCCTCGATCATCTGCTGGACCTGGCGGGTGAAGCACCACAGGGCCTGGACGGTCAGCTCGCAGGCGACCAGCTCGTCGATGGTGAGGCCGCGCTCGCGGGAGTGGGAGGCGTAGGCGACGCCGGACCAGCCGGCGTAGCCGGCGGAGACTCCCCGCACGCCGAAGGACACGATGTCCGGGTGGTCGAAGCCGGTGGCCAGGAGCGATGCCTCAACCGTGCCGTCCAGGGGCGCGGGCCCGCCCGGGGCTCCGCGGTCGACCAGGACCGAGGGTGTGGACAGCAGGCGCAGTCCGGTGTCGTAGGCGTCTCCGGTCCAGGGTGCGGAGGCAAGCCAGTATAGGGAAAGGACGTACTCGGGGTTGGGGACGCGGTCGCGGTCCTCGTCCAGGAGGTCGCGGAGCTTGTTCCGCGCCCAGGGCAGGTCGGAGGCGTACGAGCGGTAGCGCCAGACGGCGAGATCGGTGAGCGCGGGAGGCTCGTGCGGTTGGACGAGGTGGAAGACGGCGGCTCCGCACGCGAAAACGTGCAGAACGCAGTCCTGCGCTTCGGGGTGGTCCACGCGGGCCGAGGAGGACTCCAGCCACTGGTCGCCCGCGCTCGGCGTCATGTGCGCGCGGAGCCGGCCGGCGCGCTCGACGCCGATGAAGACCGGCAGGAACTTGTGGGAGTCGACTCCGATCCGGCCTGTGACGGGTGGAGCAGCGCCGTTCGTTCCCAGGGCTGCCGCGAACCGGGCCTTCACGTCATCCGACGCGCGGCCGAGCGCGGTGTCGAGGACGGCTTGGGATTCACCACGGGGCTGGTAACTCGCCCCGCCGCCTTCCCAGTTCGATACGGTCCGGTCGCTCACACCCAGGTAGGCGGCGAAGTCCCGCAGGCTCATGCGCAGGGCGTCGCGTAACAGCCGGGCTTCCCGGCCGGACCATCGCTGCACTGTGACCACCGTCGTACCCCCTGTCCGTCACCCGGTGGAACGCCGAAACGCCCAGCGTAGCCAGCCGTGTTCAGCAGCGCTGCGGCATTGCTGCAGCACGTCTACGTCACACCCCGTCACCGACCTGCACCATGCTGAGTTCACCGAGCCGGGGAGGTGCCGGCCGCGACCAGGCGGCCCTCCGCCCGTTCTCTCCTGTACCACCACCTGAAGGAGCAAACGGCATGACCGACATCGTTAAGCGCAACGCCCGCGCCATCCTCCTCGACGGCGACGAGCTGATTCTGATCAAGCGCACCAAGCCCGGGAGGGAGCCGTACTGGGTGTCGGTCGGCGGAGGGGTCGAGGAGGACGACGCGACCATCGAGGCGGCCCTCCACCGGGAGGTGTTCGAGGAGCTGGGCGGCAAGCTGGAGCGCGCCGAGCTCGTCCACCTGATCACCGACGAGCTGGAGGGCGGCGTCGGCATCCAGCACATCTTCGCCGCGCGCCTGGAGTCGATGGACCTGGCCGCGCGTACGGGGACGGAGTTCTCCAAGCCGGAGCGGGGCGGGTACGAGGTGGTCCGGGTGCCGTTCACCGCCGAGGCCGTCCGCGAGCTGAACCTGATGCCGCCGCAGCTCGCCGACTTCGTCGCCGCGAACACGGACGCGATCGTCTCCGTCCTCGACACCCCGATCCGCGAGGCGTGAGCGATGGCGCAGGTCCGGACTTCGTCAGCCTCAACGGCCCTGACAACGTGGGCAAGACGACCCACCTGGGGCGGCTGGCCGGGCGCTGGGACGGCTTCCAGCCGCTGGGAGCCGTCCACGAGCACGACCCCCAGCCGTGGTCGCGGGTGGCGGCCGGCGACTACGCCCGGTGGTGGTTCAAAACGTCCACGACGGTCGAGCTGACCGAGATGCTGCTCGTCGGCCATGCCAAGCGGGCCGCCGCCCGCGAGGCCGGGCGTACGGGGCTGCTGGACCGGGGCCTGCCCATGCTGCTTGCCGTGGCCACCGCGACCTGTGTGGTCAAGGACGGGCTGGCGGTCGGCGAGGGGTTGAAGACCGTGGCGGGCATTGCCGGTTCGCGGGCCACCGCGCCGGAGACCGCGATCCTCCTGCTGCCGTCACTCGACACCGAACGCAGCTACGCCATCACGAGCGCCCGCGAGGGCCGCCCCTGGACCGGGGTGTACCCGGCCTATCAGAAGACGCTGCACGCGGTCCTGCTTCACCAGGTCGACCACGGCGCGTACACCGCGGTCGTGGACTGCGAGGGCCGCTCGCTGGACGACATCCACTCCGACGTACTCGGCCACGTCGGCCTCCCCCGACCCACCGACGGGAGTCCCCGATGACCCAGAACTCCCCGCCCCTGGTCCTGCCATCTGGTCTGTCACGCGCCATCGCCGCGCTTCAGGACAAGGACCGGCACCGCCTGGACGACACCGTCACCCGGCTCCACACCGTCAACGGACGCCTGTGGAACGCCGAGGACCGGGTGCGCGGCGCCTTACTGTCCGCCGCCCAGGTCGCCGACTGCAAGCGGGAGATCGACCAGCTCAACGCCGAACGCAACGCGCTCGCCGAGCGGGCCGACGAGGTCCTCGGCTCGCTGGCGGACGCGGGCCGCGCCGACGCGCCGCTGCACACCGAGACGCTCGCCTCCGTCGTCGACCGCCTGTCGGTCCTGATTCTGCGGATCTGGCACAGCGAACGGGCGGCGGCCCGGGACGAGCTGGCCCGCCGACGCGTCCCCGCCCTCCACTGCCAGCGGGAGGAGCTGTGCGCCGCCCTCGACGCGCTGGTCGCCGATGTCGTGGCCGGCCGCCGTCGGCTTCCCGTACCGGCCCGCTTCAAACTGTACGGCCGGGACGACGCCGTCCTCGCGGAGATCCAGCCGAGTCGGCACCTGCGCCGGGTCCTCGCCTTCGGCGGGTTGAGCGAGTGCGGCAAGAGCACCAGCGCCGAGTTCGTCCAGCGCACGTGCGGCGCCCAGCGTCTCAAGATCGGCTTCCTGCTGCGGCAGGCCGCCCACCGGGAGGGCCTCGCAGACCCGTACGCGCTGTCGGCCCGCCGACAGGCCGAACTGCTGCTCGGCGAGCTGAACCGCTTCGCGGACGCCCACGTCGACATGAAGCTGTTCACCATCGAGTCCGTCCACGACGACGCGTCGATCGCCGAGCTCAAGCAGCTCATGGGCGACACGCTCCAGATCGTCTATCTGGATGCCTCTTTCGCCGTACGCGTCGAGCGGTCCGGGATGTCGGCCCAGGCCGTCGCAGCGAAGGACGAGATCAAAATGAGTCGTGGCGCCCACCAGGTCGCTGCGCTCGCCGACCACGTCATCGACAACACGGGAAGCATCGCCGCCCTCCGCGCCCGCCTCCGGCGCATCGCCGCCCCGCCCGCCACTGCGGCGCTGCGCGTGGCCACCCCGTACGGGATCGGCCTGTCGGCCGCCATCGCCTCGGCGACGGCCGACTTCACCGACGCGGTACGGGCATACGGCCCCGGCGTACGGCTCGCCGCCCTGACCGGCAGCCCCGGCGAGGGCAGCTGGATCGCCGGCTGGTCCGACCTGGACCTCCTCGTGATCGCCGAACACGAGGCCACCGGACGGGTCCACGAGGCCCTGGAGCAGTACCGGACCGCCCTGGGCGGTGCGGCCTCCCTCGGCCCCACCCTCGTCACACCCGGCGAACTGACCGCCCGGCGACTCACCCCGCGCCTGGCGTTCATCCTCCACCAACTCCAGCAGGGCAACCCCGTCCTGCACACCGCGCCCGACCTCGAACTGCCGAAGATCAGCCGGAACGAGCTGGCGTTCGCCGCTGTCCGGGAACTCCCGCAGGTCATCCTGACCATGCGCCGCCTGCGCGCCGACGCGGGACCGGCCACCCTGCGGCAGCTCTACAAGCACCTCGTGCTCGCCTGCCGTCTCCTCCTGCGCGAGCACAACCAGTGGGAGTCCGGTCCCGACCAAATCCTCGCCGCGGCCTCCCGCATGCCGGGCCTGGCCGCTGTGTCGGCGCCCTCCCTGGCCGAGATCGCCAGTGCCTGGCGCGACGGCGACACCGAGCTCGTTCTCAAGCCCGTCACCACGGCCGTCGACCAGCTCCTTACCTGGTACGCCGCCCAGCTCGCCGCCTGAACGGCCCCTCTCCCCTTCCTCCTTCTCCACCCGACAGGAGCTTCGCCATGCCCGAAACCATCGCCATGCCTTCCTTCTCAGCCCGGATCGTCGAGCGCCTCAGCGTCGGAGCCACGAGCCGCCGCGAGCGCGTCATCCACTCCTTGGACGGCCTGGAGGACCCGGTCCACCCCGATGCCCTGGCCAACACCGGGGCCGACCTGTGGCGTCTGCTCCAGGAGCAGGTGCCGGACGAACTCGGCTCCGTGGACTTCCTCCTTGGCCTGGACGCCGGCGGCATCTTGCCGACCGTCTCCCTCGCCGGCGCCGCCCACCTCCCGTACAAGATCGCCTGGAAGCTGCACCTCCCGCTCGACGGCGCGGTCCGCTTCAGCGAGCCCCACGCGATGCGCACCGACGTCTTCGCGTACGGCATCGCCCCCGGCCAGCGGATCGTCATCGTGGACGACGAGATCACCACCGGCCGGACCCTGGCCGACCTCATCCGCCGCCTCCGCGAGGCCAGCGCCGTCCCGCTGGCGGCGACCTGCCTGGTGGAGGACACCACCCGCGGAGCCCGCGACCTGCTCACCGACCTCGGCCTGCCGCTGGTCTCGCTCACCACGATCGAGGGCGCGGTATGACCACGGCCGCCCCGGCGGGGATCCGGTTCCACCACGGTTCCCCGGCCGTCTCTGCCGAGGCCGTCCACACCACCCCGCTCGGGTACGACCGGGACGACATTCCCATCGGCGCACCGCTCCCACTCGCTGCCTCCACCGAGCTCGTCCACCGCCTGAGCGGATGCGGTGAGATCGTTGTGGCTTTCGAAGGGAAGCTCGGCGACACCCTCCTCGCGCTCTCGGGGATGCGCGCGGTCCTCGACTGGCTGCGGCTGCGCTCGGTTCACGTGGCCGTCCGGGTGGCGGGTCCGTACGCGGAGCTGATCGCCCGCACCGGGCTGATCCCGCGACCCCAGACCACCACGCCCAGCGGCTGGCAGGCCGTGCTCGGCGACCGCGCAGGGGTCGAGGCACAGGGCTCGACGGCGGCGGTGAGCCTGGTGCTCGACCCAGCAGCCCCGCCCTGCTGGTCGACCGACGGACGCGCCCACCCGGACCTGCCCGCCCGCCACTACCTGGCGATGGAGCGCCGCCTCGGCATCCGCCTGCCCGCCACGGCCCCCTTCGCTCCCACCCTCGCGACCGGGCCGAACAACCTCGTGGAGGAACTGCGCTCGGTGGGCTGGCTGGGCGACCTGAACATCGCCGCCATCACCGCCACCAGCTGGCCGGAGCGCAAGGACTACACCGCCCAGCGGTACGTCGCCCTGGCCGAGCACATCGCCGAGGCCCACCAGGCCCAGGCCCGGCTGCTGCTCATCGGCGGTGACCGGGCGACGGCCTCCGCATCACCGCGGAGGCCCCCAGGCGCCATGTACAGGTGCTCAGCCTCGACGGGATGCCAGCCGACCACCTCGCCGACCTCTTCCCGCACTGCCACCTGATCGTCGGCAACGACACCGGCCTCACCCACCTCGCCGCTATGGCGCGCGGCAGAGAGTGCAGCGGCCCGCCAACCATCGGCCTGTACGCACGCCACAGCCACAGCAAGTGGCGCACCGGCCTGCCGCACCACCACGCCGTCGCCACCGACCTGTCCGACCGCATGCACCAGGGCGACCTCTGCCCCGTCCGCGATGCCATCGCCCCAGACACGGACGTCCACATGGACGCCTTCCCGCCCACCGCACTGGCCCAGGTCGGCCTGGAACTCCTCGACAGGGTGAGGCCATGACCGTCCAGCCTCTCCTCCGGCTCGGTCTGGTACGGCGCTTCACCCACAACCTGCTCTGCCCCGTCGACCTCCTCGGCCGCCCACTGCTCCTGAAGTACACCCGGGACCCGGCCGAGGCCCGCAAGGAGATCCGCGGCCACGCCCGCCTGTCTCGGCACTACCGCGTCCCTGCCCTCCACACCCACTTGCGCGTACCGGGCGGGCACCTCCTCGCGTACGAACGCCTCCCCGGCGACACCGACAAGGGCCTCCTGCTCGACCTCCTCAACGCGGACGAGCCGAGCAGTGACCTCCACACCTACATGGACCAGCTCACGGCCACGTATTGCGAGGTCATCCTCATGACTGCATCGCCGGCCGAACCGGCGCACGTCGTCCGCAAGCTGTACTGGGACCGCGCGGCACCCGGCGGCCGGCTCGACACGTACTACGCCGGCAAGGACTTCCTGATCGCCGACGGCCTCATCGACGTCCCGGTCTCCCGCCTCGACACGTACACGCTGAGCATCAACGGCCGTCGGCACCACCTGGACTGGGCGGCCACCCTCCGCTGGCTCCGCGCCCATTTCGCCAAGGCCGAACCCGTCTGGGCCGCCCTCACCCAGGGCGACCCCACCGACGTCAACCTCGCCCACCCGCTCGCCTGGTTCGACTACGACACCGCCGGGATGAACAGCATCGCCGGTGAGTTCGCCAACTTCCTCTGGTACGCCTCCGCCCTCGGCGGCTGGCTCGTACCCACGTACAACCCGACCGCCTTCGCCGACCATCCGGCTACCTTCGCGCACGTTCCGGCCAACGCCCCAGAGCTCCGGCGAGCGGACATCGACCACACCACGAGCACCATTCACATCGACCACGCCCCGCGCCTCTCGGCTCCCCGACGAACCGCCGTGACCGCGTACTGGAACCAGCTCGTACAACCAGTCGCGGACCGTCTCTGGCCCGGCGAGGACCTGGCGAACCTGCTCCGCCCCTACCTCGCCATGCGCATCCTCGGCGTCTACAACCTGGCCGACCTGGCCCCCGAGGACCGGCTCGTCCTCCTCGCCCGGCTCGCCGAGGCCATGAGCCCCGCCTTCGACCCGACCACCTACTTCTGCCCGCTGGAGTCGCCATGCCCGGCCCCCTGAACGGCCGCACCGCCCTGGTCACCGGAGCCACCGGCGGCCTCGGCTCGGCCATCGCCCGCCGCCTCGCCGCCGACGGCGCCACCATCGCCCTCGCCCACCTCAACGACGACCAGGCCGCAGCCGAACTCACCGCCCACATCACCGACAGCGGAGGCACCGCCGTCCCCCTGGGAGCCGACCTCCGCGAGGACGAGGCCGTACGCGCCCTCTGCCACCAAGCCCACGACGCACTCGGCCCGGTCGACATCCTGGTCAGCAACGCCGGCGCCTACCCCCGCCGCCCGTGGCCGGAGACGACGCCGACCCACTGGGACGACGCCCTGGCCACCAACCTGACCAGCCACTACCTCCTCGCCCACGAGCTCACCCCCGCCATGACGGCCGCCGGCTGGGGCCGGATCATCACCATCGGTTCTGTCCTCGCCACCGCGGGCCGCCACGACCTTGCCGGCTACATCAGCGCCAAGGCCGGCCTCGAAGGACTCACCCGCGCCCTGGCCCGCGAGCTCGGCCCCGCCGGCATCACCGCCAACTGCGTCGCCCCCGGCTCCATCCATGTCCCCGCCGAGAGCACCGTCGTCGACGACCCGGAAGCTATGACCGTCCGGCAGCTCGCCCGCCAGTGCGTCCAGCGTCGGGGCCGCCCGGACGACGTCGCCGCGGCCGTTGCCTTCCTCGCCACCGACGACGTCGGCTTCATCACCGGCCAGACCCTGCGCGTCGACGGAGGCTGGCTCCTTGGCTGACATCTGGCTCATGCGCCACGGTGCCTACGAAGGCCACCGCCCCGGCTACCACGCCCCGCACGAAGCCGCCCTCACGCAGGAGGGCCGCGACCAGGTACGCCGCTCCCTCCCCCTCCCCGAAGGCATCACCGCCATCGTCACCAGCCCGATCCCCCGTGCCCGCCAGACCGCCACCCTCGTCTCGCACCTCACGGGCCTGGCCATCGTCGCCACCTCCGGCTTCCTCGCCGAATGGCGCGCCCCGAGCATCGTCCTCGGCCGCGCCGCCGAGACCTACCCGCCGGCCTACCGCGCCTGGCGAGCCCGCCGCCTCGCCAGCCCCTCCCTACGCTGCGAAGATGGCGAAAGCCTCACTGACCTCCACACCCGCGCCCGCCACTGCGCCACCTTCCTCCACCACACCGCCCAACGCCACGGCCCTCTCCTGGCCGTCTCCCACACCCTCCTCCTCGGCGTCCTCACCCACCTCCCCGAAGGCCCGGCCGCCTTCGTCACCGCGGCGAAAACGCCCTGGCCGTTCGCCGAACTCCGGCTTCTGCCTGCCCACCAACGCGTGGGACCCGGTCTTGAGTGACCTGCCCGGTGAACAGCTGGCGCACTGGCTGCTGTTCCCTGGCAACAGCACAAAGGACGCGACCGAATACGCCGCGCCCTTCCCCTCCCGGCCGCATCACAGCCCGCGCACATCCAAGGCAAGTTGGGCAGCTGGGCGGCAGTGACGCCCGAGGCTGACACATCGCTGCTCAAAGTCTGCCGGGAGCCACCCTCGGCCGAGTAGACGAGGGTGAGATGGGAATGCCGTAACAGCAGCAACGGCAAAAATCAGCGACGCCCATGGCGTTTGCACGCGGATTGTCACGTGCTGGCCGCGGGTGTTGACGAAGCCCGTCTGGAACGAATCCGGGGCCACGAGATCGATCGAGCTGAGTGCTCTCCAGTCGAGGTCGAGCTCACACACCGGGTGGGCGAAGAACAGCCTCCGCAGGGTGATGGTCACCTCTCCGGGGCCGTCCAGCACCCACCGCGGTCGTGCATCGTGCTGCGCTTGGCGACGCCGAGCAGAATTGCCTAGCGCGGAGCCCACCAAACTGCCCACGACGAAAGCCGGGTTACCGACCGCGACCATGCTGCTGTGTCGATATCTCCCGTTTCCCAGGGCTCGCCAGGTCGAACGCTGCCCGGGCCCGACGGCAAGGGCACGGTCTCCTTGCCCGAGCCGTGCAGTAGTAGCGACCAGCGGGCGGCTGGCCAGGCGCCGTTCGAGGAGGTCGGCGAGGATGTCGCACGAGTGCCACAGGTACTCGTCTAACGCCGACCAGGGTGGCCGTTGTGCGTTCTGCGGCGGCGGCGCGAAAGGGTGGACCACTGTCACTCCAGCATGTCCGTCACAGGTCATCGATTACATAGCGCGACCAAGCGTACTCACGTCGCCCATCACACGCACGAGCTTGTAGCGACTGAACCAGTGGGAGCGCAAATCGGGCAGCCTCTCACCCATATGATGCGACGTCAGTCACGACTTGGAGGGAGTCCTCGTGCCATCGAACGAGAAGCAACAGGAAGAATCGGAGTTCGAGGCTGAGGTCCTGCGGATCTCCCGTGCGCTCTTCGCGCCGGAGAACGAGTTCCAGGGTTCGACCTACATCGGCACCGCTGAACGTGACGGTGTCTTCATCGGACCGGACTTGCGACGGCGTTCGAAGAGTGCGGTGGCGGCAAGGGCTGTGGGGGTGCTTCGGCGGTGCGGGGAAGGGGCTTGACTGTCCGGGACGGTGCGGGTCGAACAGCGCCCCGCGTCGGCAGCACAGGCATTCGAACGTCTCGAGCATCACCGGAAGCCCCATGTCGCGCCTGGGTCAGAGACGGGCGCCCTGGGCGCGCCCTTGGGCAATGGCCTGCGGACGCAAGTGGCCCGGGAGCGGGAACGGGAACGGGAGCGGTGGGGGCCGGTCCTGGCTTGTTGCGGGCCGCCGCGATCCTGGTCGCGGACTGCGGCTTCTGGTCGCGGGGCGAAAAGGGGCCCAGACATAAGCAGTCCCCGGTAGTCCTTCTCGATCTCGTGAGTCTCAACCGTCGTTGACAACTCCGGGACCGGGTGGATCCGCCGGGGGCCTGGCCAGAGCCAACCAAGTGGGTCACGCGTATCAGCGAACGTCTCCGCCGACGTTGCGGCCCGCTCTGGTTTTCTGGTGTATCCACTATTTTCCTCCCGTTTTCGTCCGCGTCAAGGGCTGACCCGACGTTTCTTGTACGCCTCTTTCGGCATTGCCTGCGGCAACGGGGTTCCTCGGATCCGGTGCGCTCACGCGTGGCTGCGCAGCGCGGCCGGCGGGTGCCGCTGACTCCATCGGACCGCCATTGCTCGCGGAACCACGGCGGTCCTCTCAGGCTGAGGCGGGGTACTACTCGGAAAGGCGGCCCCTTGATGAGGCTTGTCGTCGATCTCAACCGGTGTCAGGGCTACGCACAGTGCGCCTTTCTCGCACCGGATGTGTTCGCCATGCACGGCGACGAGGCGCTGCTGTACAACCCGCACGCCGACGAGGCGCAGCGGGATCAGGTGCTGCGCGCCGCCACCGCGTGCCCGGTGCAGGCGATCCTCGTCGAGGACGGCCTCGGTGACGCGGCACTCGAACAGGCCGGTGCGCGAGGGGGGCTGTCCGGTGTCCGGTGACGGGTCGCTGGAGTGGCTGCGGCGCGAGGGGCGCATCGTGATCGTCGGCGCCTCGCTGGCCGGGCTCCGGGCCGCGGAGACGCTTCGCAAAGAGGGCTTCGCCGGATCGCTCACGCTGATCGGCGACGAGCCCCACGAACCGTACGACCGGCCGCCGCTCTCCAAGCAGGTCCTGCTGGGCCGGGCGGCCCCCGAACGCACCGCGCTGCCCCGGCGCGTGGCGCTCGACGCGCACTGGCGGCTCGGTGTCGCCGCCACCGGCCTCGACATGGCGGCCAAGCGGGTGCGTCTGGCCGACGGGGACGAGGTGCCGTACGACCGGCTTCTGATCGCCACCGGGGTGCACGCCCGCCCCTGGCCGCACGAGGCGGAGGCCCGGCTCGACGGGGTCTTCGTCCTGCGCACCCGCGAGGACGCGGCCCGGCTGCGGCGGCGGCTGGCCGCGTCGCCCCGCAGGGTCCTCGTCATCGGCGCCGGGTTCACCGGTTCGGAGATCGCGTCGGCCTGTCGCGAACGCGGGCTGCCGGTGACCGTGGCCGAGCGTGGTGCGGCGCCGCTCGTGGGGGCGCTCGGCGGGGTGGTGGGCCGGGTGGCCGCGGAGTTGCAGCGCGCGCACGGGGTGGACCTGCGCTGCGGAATCACGGTCACGGCCCTGGAGGGCGACGCGGCGGGGCGCCTGCGGCGGGCCCATCTGTCCGACGGCACCGCTCTCGACGCCGATGTCGCGGTGGTCTCGCTCGGTGCGTCACGCAACACCGAATGGCTGGCCGGGTCCGGGCTGGGCGCCGGTCCGCGCGGGATCGCCTGCGACGCCGGGTGCCGGGCGTTCGACGTACGCGGCATCGTCACCGACGACGTGTTCGTGGCCGGGGACGTCGCCCGGTCCCCGCACGCGCTCTTCGGGTACCAGTTCCTGTCCCTCGAACACTGGGGCAACGCCGTCGCGCAGGCAGAGACCGCGGCGCACAACATGATCAGCAGCAGCTCGCAGCGCCGCCCGCACCTGTGGGTGCCGGCGTTCTGGTCCGCCCAGTTCGGCGTCAACATCAAGTCGGTCGGCGTCCCGTCCCTGGGCGAGGAACTCGTCGTCGCTCAGGGGTCGCTCGCCGATCGCCGTTTCACCTGCGTGTACGGGTACCAGGACCGGGTCATCGCCGCCGTCGCGTTCGACCAGACGAAGTGGCTGGAGTTCTATCAGCGGCAGATCGAGTCGGCCGCGCCGTTCCCGCCGACGTACGCCTCCGTGGACCACCGTCCCGAAGGTCTGCGCCCCGTCCCGGCCGACTTCCCGGACCCCTCCCTGCCCACGCACGGGCCGTCCGTCACCGTGAGCGGCTACTCGCCGACCGACCAGCAGATCACGTTCACCCCCGCCCGTGCCTGAGCCCGGGCACGTAGCCCCGGGCACGTAGCCCCTGGCTGGGCCCGGACCATCACCGGGGCCGGGACAGCACCGGGACCGGGACCGTTCCCCGGGAGGGGACGGGCCGGCCCGGCCCGGACCGCCCCGGACCGGGCCCGTCCCCTCCCGCCCCGGACCGGCCCGTCCCCTCCCGTCCCGGACCCCGCCCCTCCCAAGGACCGCCACCATGACGCACGAAGAACTCCTGCGGCAGATCCTCTCCTACGAAAACCGCGCCGACCCCTACCCTCTGTACGCCGAACTCCGCAGAACGCCGGTCGTCCAGGGCGGTGACGGACTGTTCGTCGTCAGCACGTACTGGGAGATCAAGGGCCTGCTGCACGACCCCCGGGTCAGCTCGGACGCCCGCAACCTCTCCCCCGGCGCCGCCGGGGCCCTGCTCCCGGACGAGGACACGTCCGTGCTCCCGCCCTCTTTCCTCCGGCTCGATCCTCCCGAGCACGACCGGCTGCGCCGCATGACGATGTGCCCCTTCGGGCCGCCGGAGACGCCCCGGCGCATCCACGACATGCGGGGCGAACTGGCCGGGATCGTCTCCGGGCTCATCGACGCGTTCGGGGACCGGAAGCAGGTCGACCTCGTCGACGACTTCTCGTACCCGTTCCCCGTCACCGTGATCTGCCGGCTGCTCGGCGTTCCGCGCGAGGACGAGCCGCGCTTCCACGCCTGGGCGGACACCATCGCCGCCGGTCTCGACCCGGCGCCGGGCCAGGACCCCGAAGAAGGGCGCCGGGTCACCCAGCAGGCCCGGACCGAGCTGGGCACGTACCTGTCCGAGCTCATCGACGAACGCGGCGACGTGCCCGGCGACGACCTGCTCTCCGCGCTGGTCAACCAGCAGGGCCCGGACGGGCGGATGAGTCGCATGGAGGTGCTCAGCACCGCCTCCCTGCTGCTGATCGCCGGCCACGAGACCACGGTCAACCTGATCACCAACGGGATGCTCACCCTCCTGCGCAACCCCGAGGTACTGGAACGGCTTCGCGCCGACCCCCGGCTCGCCGGTCCGGTCGTGGAGGAACTCCTGCGCTTCGAACCTCCCGTGCAACTGTTGCCGCAGCGCACCGTCCTCGCAGACATCGACCTGTACGGCACCACCGTCACCAAGGGCTCCGCCCTCTGGCTCATGCTGGCCTCCGGCAACCGCGACCCGCGGCGGTTCGCCGATCCGGACCGCTTCGACCCCGACCGGGAGGACAACCAGCACCTCGGTTTCGGCAGCGGTATCCATGCCTGTTTCGGCGCGCCCCTCGCCCGCCTGGAAGCCCAGATCGCCCTCACCGAGCTGGTCCGCAGGCTCGACAGCCCGCGTCTGGTGGAGGACCCGCCGCCGTACCGGCGCAACGCCGTGCTGCGCGGGCCCCGGCATCTGAACATCGCGTTCGACGAGGTACAGGGCCGGACCGGGTAAAAAAGGGTCCGGGTGAAGAAAGTGAAAGCGGTGCGGGCCGGGCGGGGAGCGGCGTGCGCCCGGACCGTACGGGAAACCGGGCGGCTCCGTGGCCGGACGACTCGCCCCGGACCAGGCCGACTCGCCCCGGACCAGGCCGGGCGGAAAGGCTTGCGGCCCGGCCCGTGCCCGGGGCGGCCGACCATGATGGATGCATGGCACCGCACACACATGAAACGGACGGGCTCGCCGCCGGACCATCGCTGGGGCAGATCCTCGGGTTGATCGCTCCCGGCATGCTCGACGTCGTCGTGGCACCGCGCGGCATGGGCGTCCCGGTGGCCGACGTGGTGCTGCACGATCCCGCCGAGGAACGGGACGACGGCACCTGGGCGGCGTCCGGGCTGATCCTGCTCGTGGTCGGCGTGGAGGTCTCCTCGCCGGAGGCGGTCGACGTACTGCGCGGCGCCGACCGGGCCGGGGCTGCGGCCGTGGTGCTGCGACAGGGGCCCCGCGGGCCGCGGACGGCACTGCTGGCGACGGCGGACGCCGGACGTACCGCGTTGCTGACCCGACGGCCGGAGCAGGGCTGGACGGAGGTGCTCGGTCGGCTGCGCACCGCGCTGGCGCACAGCGCTCCCGCCGGACCGGGCGGGACGGACGCGGTCGGCGGGCTGCGGCTCGGCGACCTGCCGGGGCTGGCCAACACGGTGGCGGACCTGGTCGGGGGCGCCATCACGATCGAGGACCCGCAGTCCCGGGTGCTCGCGTACTCGCGCATGGACCACGAACCCGATCCGATGCGTCGGCTGACCATCCTCGGCCAGCAGGTGCCCCGCTGGCGCGTCCACGAGCTGCGGGCCAGCGGCTTCTTCCGGGCCCTGTGGAGCACCGACGACGTGGTGCGCCTGCCCGCCGACGACCGTTACGCCGAGCGCCTGGCCATCGCGGTCCGCCACGGCTCGGAGGTCCTCGGCTCGCTCTGGGCGGCTGCGGACGGCAGGCCGCTCGCCGAGGGCGCGGCGGCGGCGCTGCGTACGGCGGCGCGGGCTGCCGTGCCCCATCTGTCGCACCACCAGACCTGGGGCCGGGCCGCGGCCCAGGAGCGGGACGAGGCGGTGCACGCCCTGCTGGAGGGGCGCGGAGACGCGGTGCGGGCCGCGCACGACGCCGGGATCGTGCCGGGACGGCCCTACGCGGTGCTGATCGCGGAGGCGTACCCGGCAAAGACGGCGGCGGGGCACGCGGCGGAGGCAGCGGGGGCGTACCCGGCGGAGGCAGCGGCGGCGTACCCGGCGCGGCCCGGGAAGGAGCCGTACGGGACGACGCGGGGAGCCGGGGCCACCGCCTTCGGCGTCCCGGGAAGCGCGGCGGAGCAGCGGGTGCTGGACGTGCTCGCGTTGCAGGCGGCGGCCTTCCGGGACGGGTGTGTGGCCGCGCGGTCGGGGCGGCGGCTGTACGTCCTGGTCCCGGCGGGCGACGGCGAGACCGACCCGGCACGGGCCCTGCTGGCGACGGTGCGTTCGGTCCCGCGCAGCGTGGTGTTCGCGGGTGCCGGTCCGGTGGCCGGAGACCTGTCGGGGCTGCCCGCGTCGCGCGAGGCGGCGGAGTCGGTGGTGCGAGTGCTGCGGGAACGGACCGGGCGGCTTCCGGCCTCGGAGGCGGTGTCGGCCGCGGCGGCTTTCGACGAGGTGCTGCCCGAGACGGCGCTGCTCCGGGTCCTCGACCAGGTCGGGCCGCTCTGGGAGACCCTGTCGGGACCCGTGCACGCGATGACGGAGCACGACCGGACGCACGGTTCCGCGTACGGTGCGTCGGTGGCCGCCTACCTGGACGCCTTCGGGGACACGGGCGAGGCCGCGCGGCGCCTGAACGTGCACGCGAACACCCTGCGGTACCGGCTGCGCCGGGCCCGCGAACTGTTCGGCGTCGACCTCGCCGACCCCACCGTGCGGCTCCTGGCGGACATCGGGCTGCGACTCGCCCGGAACGCGCGGTGAGGTTCGCTCCCGGAAGGCGCGGTGAGGTCCGCTCCCGGCACGCGCCGTAAACGCCACTCTCCGCTCCTCGTACACATCACGTGAGCCGCGCTCCCCTCCCCCGCGCGCCCGTGCACTCCCGTTCTCCTCCACCGCCCCGCCCCGCACCACCCCGCGCCGTCGTGCTCCCGCACCCACCACGCGGGGACGCTGTGATCGTTTTCCTGTCGTCCCGGACATGAATCCGACCCATCCATGGTCGAGCGGGACGAAGACGTGACGGGTGCCGCACACCGAAGCTGTGCACACAACGGCCGACGGCTCGACGAGCGCCGTGCACGCCCGACGTCTGGAGTGTGGTTCATGTGACTTCCGGTTCTTCCCCCCGGCGCGCCGCCGCCCGTGAGGCCGCGCTGGCGCGCGCCGTCGAGGACGGCCTGCTCGGCCCGCGGTCCCCGCTCGTCGGGCTGCTCGACGTCGACGGCGTGCTCGCCGCGGTCGAGGCGCTGAACGAGGCGTTCGAGGGACCGGCCGCGGTGCACCACACGTTCGCGGCGAAGGCGTGCGGCCTGGTGCCGGTGCTGCGGCTGCTCGCGGACGCGGGGATGGGGTGCGAGGTGGCCTCGCCCGGGGAGCTGGAGCAGGCGCTGGCGGCCGGGTTCACGTACGACCGGCTGGTCTTCGACAGTCCGGCGAAGACGGTCGAGGAGCTGGAGTACGCCCTGGCCCACGGGATCGCGATCAACCTGGACAACTTCCAGGAGCTGGCCCGGGTCGACCGCCTGCTGGCCGGCCGGGAAGCCTCCGCGCCCATCGGACTGCGGGTGAACCCCCAGGTGGGCGCGGGCGCCATCGGCGCGATGAGCACCGCGACCGCGACCTCGAAGTTCGGCGTCGCACTGCGCGACCCGGGGGCCGTCGACGCGGTGGTCGCGGCCTTCGCGCAGCGGCCGTGGCTCAACCGGCTGCACGCGCACGTCGGTTCCCAGGGCTGCCCGCTGCCGCTCATCGCCGAGGGCGTGCGGGTCGCGTACGAACTCGCCGAGCGCGTCAACGCGGAGCTGGGCCAGGCCCGGATCACCGGCATCGACATCGGCGGCGGCCTGCCCGTCAACTTCGACGACGAAGACGACCGGCCGACGTACGCGGACTACGTCGCCGAACTCCGGAGCGCCGCCCCCGGGCTGTTCGACGGCCGCTACGCCCTGGTCACCGAGTTCGGCCGGTCATTGCTCGCCAAGAGCGGCTCCATCGCCACGGTCGTCGAGTACACCAAGTCGGCCGGGGGACGGCGGATCGCGGTCACGCACGCCGGGGCCCAGGTGGCGACCCGCACGGTCTTCATGCCCGACGCCTGGCCGCTGCGCGTCGGCGTGTTCGACGCCGCGGGACGCCCCAAGCGGGGCCCCTCCGAGGTCGTCGACATCGCGGGCCCGTGCTGCTTCGCCGGCGACCTGACCGCGACCGGGCGCGAACTCCCGGCGGTGGAACCGGGGGACGTGGTGGCGCTGTACGACACCGGGGCGTACTACTTTTCGTCACATTTCTCCTACAATTCCCTGCCTCGACCCGCTGTGTACGGTTATCAGACCGATTCTGACGGACAGGTACGATTCGCACTCGTACGCGAGGCGCAGAGCGTGCGCGGCGTGGTCGAGGAAAGCGGGCTCTCCCAGGCGGACGCCCTGGTCGCGCTGCGCTCGGGCAGCCCCGCGGAACGGCCGAAGGAGGTGACGGAGTGACACGCGTCCTGATATCCGCTGACATGGAAGGGGCGACCGGCACGGTCTCCCCGGCGGACGTCGCGGCGGGAACGCCGCGCTACGAACGCTTCCGGCGACTGCTCACCCAGGACGTCAACGCCGCTGTCGCGGGGTTCGCCGACGGGGGCGCGGACGAGGTGATCGTGAACGACGCGCACTGCGGCATGGACAACGTGCTCATCGAGGAACTCGACCCCCGCGCGGTCCTGATCGTCGGCCGGCACAAGCCGCTGGGCATGATGCAGGGACTGGAGACCGGGGTCGACGCGGTGGCGTTCGTCGGCTATCACACCGGCGCGGGCGAGCAAGGCGTCCTCGCCCACACCTACCTCTCGCACAGCATCCTCGGCGTGCGCATCGACGGCGAACCCGTCGACGAGGGGCGGTTCAACGCCCTGGTCGCCGCAGAGGCCGAAACCCCCGTGGTCCTGGTCACCGGCGACGACCTGACCTGCCGCGACGCCGCCCGGTACGCACCCGGCTGCCGGACCGTCACCGTGAAGACCGCGATCTCCCGGCACGCCGCGATCTGCCGTACACCGGCCGTCACGTCCGCCGACATCCGCCGGGAGGCCGCCGCGGCGCTCTCCTCACCCCCGCCGCGTCTCACCACACGGGCGGCACCGCATGTGGTCGAGGTCGACGTCGACAGCCCGCATCTGGCCCAGCGCGCCTGCGCACTGGCCGGTGTCGAACCGGCCGGGCCCCGGACCGTACGCATGGAGACCCCCGACGCCCAGGAGGCGCTGCGCCGCTTCCGCGCGCTGACCTGGGTGATCGGCGGCGGTCGCGAGGGCGACTGGACCTGACCGCCCAGGAGGCACATACCCGACGCGACCTGACCGCCCAGGACGCGCCGTGCCCCCGACGACACAGCCGTACTCCGCGACACACAGAGGCACCGGCCCGGACACCGACACCCCACGGATGCCCCCGACCGAAGCTCACCGACGTACCCGCCCGGAGCCCACGGACGTACCCGCCCGGACGTCGCAACGGACGTACCCGACCGGACGTCACAAACCCACCGGATCCGGTGGCACACGGACACACCGGACCGGTGAGGCGACCGGTGGCCCCGACCGGGCCGCCGGACCGCCTGATCCCCGTGATCGTTCGACGACCAGAGCCTCACGGGGCACGGCCAGACGCTCCCCGGGAGCGGCCGGCCGCTTTCCTCCGGGGGCGTACGCCCGAACGACGCCCACGCCCCCGAGGGACGCTTTCCCGCCGGACACCCCTCTACGGGAGGGAACCCTCCGCGCCCCATACCCCCGCTTGCCCAGGACTGGAGCTGCCATGACGTCCCCCGCGACTTCCCCCGCATCGCGAAGAGCGCCGCAGAGCCCGCAACAACCGGAGCTCAGCCGCTCATTGCGCAACCGCCACATGTCGATGATCGCGATCGGCGGCGCGATCGGCGCCGGACTGTTCGTCGGCAGCGGCTCCGTGATCAAGACCGCCGGACCAGCCGCGATCGTGTCCTACTGCCTGGCGGGCGCGCTCGTCCTGTGCACGATGCGCATGCTCGGCGAGATGGTCGTGGCGAAGCCCTCATCAGGCTCGTTCGCCGACTACGCGCGCACCGCCATCGGGCCGTGGGCGGGCTTCACCATCGGCTGGCTGTACTGGTACTACTACGTCATCATCGTGGCCGTGGAAGCCGTCGCCGGAGCGGCGATCCTGCATGCCTGGATCGGGCTGCCGCTCTGGGTGCTGGCGATGGGCCTGATGGTCGTGATGACCGCGACCAACCTGCTGTCGGTGAAGTCGTTCGGCGAGTTCGAGTTCTGGTTCTCCTCGGTCAAGGTCGCCGCGATCGTCGCCTTCCTGATCGTCGGCGGGCTGTACGTCTTCGGCGCCTGGCCCGGTGCCTCGTTCGACTTCTCGAACCTGACCTCGCACGGCGGCTTCGCCCCCAATGGCTTCACCTCGATCTTCTCCGCGATCGTCGTGGTCATCTTCGCCTTCGGCGGGGCCGAGATCGTCACCATCGCCGCCGCCGAGAGCAAGGAGCCGGAACGATCCGTCGCCCGGGCCACCACCGGCATCATCTGGCGGATCATCCTCTTCTACGTCGGCTCGATCGTGCTGGTCGTCACGATCGTGCCGTGGAACAGCGCCAAAGTCCTGGTCAGCCCCTACGTCGCGGCCTGGAACACCATCGGGCTGCCCGGCGCCGGCATCGTGATGGACGTCGTGATCCTCACCGCGGTGCTGAGCGTGCTGAACTCCTCGGTCTACGTGTCCTCGCGCATGCTGCGGTCCCTCGCCACGCACGGCGACGCGCCGGCCTGGCTCGTGGCGACGAACAAGCGCAACGTGCCGACCCGCGCGATCCTCGCCGGAACCGTCGTGGGCTGGGTCTCGGTGCTGTTCGCCTACCTGTCCCCGGACACCGTGTTCAGCTACCTGGTCAACTCCTCGGGCGCCATCGCCATCTTCATGTACCTCATGATCGGCGCGTCCCAGCTGCGGATGCGGCGCCGGATGGAGCGCGAGGCACCCGACCGGCTGACCCTGCGCATGTGGCTCTTCCCCTACCTGACCTGGGTTGTGATGGCCGGCTTCGCCGCCGTGCTGGTGGCCATGGCCGTCATCGGCGACCAGCGCACCCAGTTGTTCACCAGTCTCGGCAGCCTGGTCGTAGTACTGCTCGCCTACGCGGTCCGCAGGGCCCGCGGCACCGGCCGGCCGGAGCCGGGAGACGCCGCCGCTGCCGCCGCCGCGCCCTCGGACGGTGCCGGGACCGATGCCCTGACCCCCCGCTGACCGTCCCGACCACGTACGGCCAAGGCCCCGACCGGCGTGCTCGGCGCCCGGTCGGGGCCTTCACCGTGTGCGATGCCCGCGCCGCGTGCGGGTGCCCGGGCCGTGTGCGGGTGCCCGCGCCGTGTGCGGGTGCCCGGGCCGTGTGCGGGTGCCCGCGCCGCATCGGGCGGGCCGCCGCGACGGCGGCGGACGCACACGGTCAGGACCGCCGCCCGAAGAACTCCACCTCGGCGACGGCCATGTGCTTGCCGGGGCCCGCTCCGTACGTGCTGTCCGTCGTGAGCCGGGCCCGCACGACCTCCGAACCGCGCAGGTCGAAGGTCTGCTGACCGGGCTGGTCCTTGACCCTGATCGCCTTGGTGACCTCGTCGCCGTCGGCGGAGGTGAGCCGGACGGTGATCCTGGCCGGACGTGCCTGGGTGAGGAATTCGTCCAGTTTCGCCGACGTGCCGGAGAAGACGACCAGCTTCAGCACCCGGACCGGCTGTTCGAAGTCGCATTCCAGGTACTGCCCCACGCCGGTGTCGGGTCCCGCCGCCGCGGGCGCCCAGTAGCGGTTGTTGAAACCGTCGAACGCGGCGCCCGCCGGATGCCCGGGCGCCCGGCTGGAGGCCCGGAACCGGGTGGGCGGCACCGCTTCCGGCGTCCCCGTCTCGTCCTTGGCCAGGCCGAACCAGCCCGGCACGTGGGGAAGCGCGAACCATGTCCCGCACGCCACCAGGACCAGCACGACCGGCAAGGCCAGGCCCGGTCTGCGCCACAACCGGCGCTTCGGCCGGGTTCCGGCGACGGGGGCCGCCCGACGCGGTCGCCGCCGCAGGATCCGGCGCCACCAGGGCGGCCGGACCTCGGGCGGCGGTCCCGGGTCCAGGAGCAGGGCGCAGCGGATGCACAGGGTGCGGTCCGGCGCGTTCTCCGTACGGCAGTTGGGGCAGCGGATCGGAGCCCCGGGCGGCCGGCTCGGGGACGCGGGTGCGGGTGCGGGTGCGGGTGCGGGTGCCGACGGTACGTCGGGGAACGCCTCGGGCCCCGGCTCGTGCGCCTCCCGCTCGTCGCCCGGGCGGCGCGGGGCGGCCGTGGTGGCGGCGGGCGAGGACGGAGGCGGCGGAGCCGGTGACGGTGGCGGAGCCGGTGGAGCCGGGGACGGTGGAGCCGGTGGAGCCGGGGACGGTGGAGCCGGTGGAGCCGGGGACGGTGGAGCCGGCGGTGACGGCGGTGACGGCGGTGACGGCGGTGACGGCGGTTGAGACGGCTGGGGCATGGGTTGCGACTGCGGCTGAGGTCGCGGTTGAGGCCGAGATTGCGGCTGCGGTCGTGGCTGCAGCTGCGGAGCAGCCCCCGTCCCGGCGGCGGAAGGCCCCGCACCGCCCGGATCGCCCGAACCACCCGAACCACCCGGGCCCCCCGTACGCCCCGGACCCTCCTCCCACTCCAGGAACGCCTGGCACGACGTGCAGAACTGCGTGCCCGGTGCGTTGTTCTGGCCGCACGCCTCGCAGATCACGACACCTCCAGGTCGAAGCCCACGTGCGCCGGTATCTCCGTACGGATCAGCTCCTCCAGCCGCACCCGGTCGACCAGTTCGGACCGCTCGGCCCGGATCCGTACCGTCACCCATGGTCGGGGCCCGCCCGGGAACCGCGTGTGCGGGGTCGACGACCACGCCGTACCGCCGCTCTCGACGATGTCCGGTTCGATCCCGGTCTCCAGGAACACCGCCTCCGCCAGCCCGCGCCGGGTGCCGCGCCTGCTGTGGCGTTCGACCGCGCCGCGCACCGCCGCGCGGCGCCGGTCGACCGGCTGGTCCTCATGCGGGTCGACGGCCACCCACTGGGCCAGCCAGGGCAGGAAGTCCTCCGGCGCGCTGCGCGGGTCGAGGTGGGCGGGCAGGTTGTCGATGGCGAGCAGGACCGGGGCGAGCACATCGTCGAGCGCGGCGAGGAACCGTCGGAGGAAGTCCTGGTCCAGGTAGACCGCGGGAAGCTGTTCGATCAGCGGGTGCGGGGTGGGCAGGCCGGTCACGCCTGTGCGCATGGCGGTCAGCCCTCCCGTACCCGGAGCTGGTGCTCGTAGCTGAAGACCAGCGCGTGCCGGTCCAGTGCGATCTTGGTGGCGGGTTCGCCGCGCTGTCCGGTCACGGGGTCGGCGGGGAAGAGGCGTACGTCCTCCACCAGGTCCACCCCCGCCACCTGTTGCAGTACGGCGAACGCCTCGCCCGACTGGATCGGGCGCCCGAACGGCCAGCCGTCGCCGGCCGGCCCGCCGCTGAGCGGGTTGAAGTAGCGGTAGAGAGCCGCCAGGGCCTCCTCCCGTACCCGTTCCGGCACCGCGCCTCTGCGGGCCTGGACCGAGGCGACCACGGTGACTCCCTGGTAATAGGGCGGTTCGACCACCAGCCGGGCGCCGATGGGCCGCCGTTCGTCCAGATGACCCGCGATCAGGGCGAGGGTGTGCTGCGGCGGGATCAGCTCGTCGAACTGGATGCGGCCCTGCTCGTCGCTGCGCCCGGCCGGGACGACGAGCAGCCGGACCCCGCCCGCCTCCACGTCCGTGTCGCCCCCTGCCGGGACGCACTGCACCCGGGACGCGTCCGGGGCGACCTCGCGGGCCAGGAGTTCGTAGTCGTGCGGGACGACGGCCCGGTGCAGGGTCCGCAGCGTCATCGGACCGCGCACCCGGGCACTGTCCACCGTCTCGCCGTCGACCCCGCCGAGCGCGGGCCGCCGGTTCTCCACCCGGGCCACGTACGGGATGGCGCTGCGCAGCACCCGGAGCGTGGAGCGGGCGACGTTGCCACGCAAGCCACCGCCGGTGCGGTAGGTGCGCACCCGTACGGTGGCGCCCTTCTGCGGCACCGCCCCGTAGTAGCGGATGGAGCCGTCCCGCTCCCGTACCGCCGGACCGAACTCCACCCGGCCCGAGTTGGGATCGAGGGTGATGTGCCGGTCGCCGGGGCCGGAGTGCGCGAAGTCGTCGACGCGGGTCCACTCCGTGCCGTGCGGGCCTCCCGCCGGATCGGACACCTCGACCACGAAGTCGCCGGGCACGACGGGCGGGCGGCTCACCGCGAAGCTCTGCCCCGGTACGCCCTCGGCCTGGCCCAGTACCTCGTCGGTCACGGTCTCGGCGTGCACGGCCCCCACAGTGGCGCCGATCGTGAACGCGGTGACCCCGCGCACCACTGGGGGCGCCATGTAGGTGGGCTGCCCCGGCTCGGCCTCGACCAGCCGGCAGCGCAGCCAGCCACCGGTCCGGCGCACGACGACGGCCGGGGCGTGCCCCTCGGGGAGGTGCAGGATCAGCTCCCCTGACCTGTTGAAGCCGCCGGTGTCGTCCTTCTCGACCTCGCAGACCGTCCAGGCACTGCCGTCCCACGCCTCCCACAGCAGCGGCGGGCGCAGCGGGTCGACGCCGACGCCCTCGACCGCGCAGTCCAGCCGCAGCACGACGACGCCCGAGGGGACGGCCGCCGACAGGCCCACGTACAGGGCGTCGCCGGGCGCGGGCGTGGAACCGAAGCACGGGACGGCCCGGCCGAGGGCGAGTTCCTCGGTCCGGTCGACGGCGTCGCCCGACACCGGCCAGGTCGCCATGTGCGCGAACTCGCAGGGGACGATGGACAGTTCGCGGACGGTCGTGAACACGACCGCTTCCTCGGTCTCGGTGCGGACGGTCGCCACCTCCGTACCGGTCCGCACCCGCACCGGTTCGGGCCGCGGCGCGGAGAGCCGGAACGTCACGTCGGTACGGGCGGCGGTGGGCGGGTGCAGCCGGACCCCGATCAGATCGAGGAAGGTCAGGTAGCTCTTCTCCGGCACGCGGTTCACCCGGTAGACGAGCTGATCGACCATGGTCGCGAAAGCCTCGATGAGGGTCACGCCGGGATCGGACACGTTGTGGTCGGTCCACTCGGGGCAGCGTTGCTGGACGAGCCGCTTCGCCTCGTCGACCAGGCCCTGGAAACGGCGGTCGTCCAAGTGCGGACTGGGCAGCGTCACGTGCCGTCCACCTCCTCCAGATGCGGACCGGACAGCTTCACCGGCCGTCCACCTCCTCGTGCTCCGGGATCACATAGAACGGGAAGACCAGGTTCCGGGGGTCGTTGGCGCCGCGCACGGTATAGCCCACGTCGATGTACAGCACCCCTTCGTCGGCCTCGTCGAAGCGGACGACGACCTCCGTGACCTCGATCCGGGGCTCCCACCGGTCCAGCGCGAGGCGTACTTCGTACGCGAGCTGCCCGGCCGTGCCCGCGTCCGCGGGGGCGAACACGTAGTCGTTGATGGCACAGCCGAACTCCGGCCGCATGGGCCGTTCGCCCGGCGAGGTCGCCAGGATCAGCCGGATCGACTCCTCCAGCTCGTGTTCGCCGCGCACCAGGGCGATGGACCCGGTGGCGTCCGTGCGCGGCGGGAACGCCCAGCCCGCGCCGATGAACTGCTGGCCCATCGCCGCTCAGCCCCCTATCAGGACGGTCGGGCAGCCGGACACGACGGGCGCACCGCAGCCGGCCAGGTCCCCGACCCGGGCGGCGGGCCGTCCGCCGATCAGCACCGTGGTGCTGCCGGGCGGCACGATCACGGACGGCGGGTGCACGGCGGGCGGCGGCGCGGCGCACTGGTGCGGGGTGCCGACCGTGGCGGCGGGCAGTCCGCCGATGAGCACGGACGGGACACCGGGCGGCCCGACGGTGCCCGGGTGCCCGGTGGGGTCACCGACCCGTGCGGCTGCCGCCGCGCCTGCTGACATGGAAGTCCGTTCCTCTCGCTCGGTTCGCTCGGTTCGCTCGGTCCGCTCGGTCCGCTCGGTGTGTACGCGGCTTCCGTCGATTCGTCGGTCGATTCGTCGGTCCGTCGGTCGATTCGTCGGTCGATTCGTCGGCCAGTCCGTCGGCGTCTCCGTCAATTGATCTTCACCAGCGGTGCGTTGATGGCCAGGGAGCCGCCGCCCTTGATGTCGGTGCGCTGTGTTCCGTCGACGGCGACCTGCGCGCCCCGGACCTTCACCGTGCCGCCGGTGGAGAGCTCGACCTCCCCGTTCCCGCCGTCCACCCGGACCCCGCTGCGGGACGTCAACCGGACGCTGTCACCGCTCAGTTCGAGCGCGCCCCGTCCGCCGTCCAGCGCGACACCACGGGCCGCCTTGATGGACACCTGCTGCTTGGCCTCGATGGTCACGCTGCCGTCGCTGTTGATGACGATGACGGTTCCCCTGCGGTCGAGGTCGATCTTCAGCTTGCCGTCGCCGGTGAGCAGGCGTACACCCTGCGGTCCGTCCGCGCTGTCGAGGATCTCCAGCTGGTCGCCGCTCTTGGAGGCGATCGAACGGCGGTTGACGGCTCCGCTGGTCGGGTCCACCAACGGAGTTCCGGCGAAGGCCCCGGAGGAACCGGGCCCGGGCCCGGCGGCCCTGGCTCCTGTTCCGGCAGTGTCCGGGGCGCCGGACGCCGCGCCGGCCGCCGCTCCAGCCGCACCCCCCGGCCCGCCGCCCGCATCACCACCGTTACCGCTTCCGCTTCCGCCCCCGGCCCCGCTGCCAGCTCCGCCCCCGGCGCCACTGCCCTGCGACGGCCGGTCCTTCCCGTTGTACAGACCGGCGAGGACGTACGGACGGTCCAGGTGCCCATGCTCGAACCCGACCAGCACCTCGTCCCCCACCTCGGGGATGAACGCCTCGCCGCCGCTCGTCCCGCCCGACTGCGCCGTACGCGCCCAGTCGCTCGCGTACTCGTCCGACAGCCAGGGGAACCGCACCTTCACCCGGCCCGAGCCCTCCGGGTCCTGCGTGTCCGTGACCGTCCCGTTGACCAGCCCCGCGCAGCGCGCCCCGGCCCCGGCTCCCGCCCCGGACCGGCCGGCGCCGGGCCCTCCACCGGTCAGCCCGAACAGCGAGCGCTCCTGCTGCCCGCAGACCGTGAGCCAGGTCTCGTACCCGCGCACCGGGTCGAAGACGTGCCGGGACGTGGTGACCGTGTACCGGCCCTCGAACGGCGCGCCCACCGCGTTGAGCGCCACCGCGCTGCCCGCCCGCACCTCCGGGTTCCCCCGGATCACCGCCTCCAGCTCCGCGAACGATCCGGCGATCCGTTCCGCCAGTGCCTTCGCCGCCTGGTCCACCTGCGCCTGTGCCCCGTACGCCGCGTCCGTCACCACGAAGCGCGCCTCACCGAACGGCGCGGTCACATCTGCGGCGCTCACCCCCAGCTCCAGCGTCGCCGACTTCCCGGCCGGTGCCCGCCCGACGAGCGGCTGCTTCGTCCTCACGTCCCAGCCGCGCACCTCCACCTCGGAGACCTGCTCGGCGGACGACACCCCGGCCCGGCAGCGCAGCAGGTTGCTGCCCATCTCCAGGACCAGCGGGTCGCGGTCGGCCCGGGCGGATCCGTCGGGCGCGCCGCTCGCCTCCACGGGGCGGGTGACGTGCAGTTGCCCGTCCCGCACGTACGCCTGGGCACCGGCCTCCTCGGCGAGCGAGCTGACGAACTCCCAGTCGGTGACGTTGGGTTGGGCGATGTGTTCGAGTACGGGCCCGGCCACGTCCACGTTCCCCGGTTTCAGTCCGGCGCGCTGGGCGACCTGGGAACAGATGTCGGCGAGCGTCATGTTCTGGTAGCTGGCCACCCGGCGCCCCCGGAACAGCCGGTGCGACTCGTCGAGCCCGCGCACGACGGTGAAGGTACCGGTCTCGTCCAGCTCCACCTCCAGGGCGGTGACCACCCCCTTCAGCAGGGACTTCGGAGCCGTGTCACCGCCCCCGCGGGCCAGCAGCCGGGCCTCGGTGCCGATCTTCAGCCCGGCCTGTTCCAGCAGCACCCGGTCCGGATCGCGGAAGCGCAGCAGGAACAGGTCGGGGAGCGTACGGCTGTCGTCGACGTACCCCTCGACCAGCGTGTTCACGAACTTCGGCGGCAGCGGACGGCCCCCGAACTCCACCACCAGCGCGGTCGCGACACCCGGCCTCGCCATCAGGACCGCCCCCCGTCCCGTACCCGTTGTTCCTCGTCCAGGCGCTTGAGCTCGTCCAGCGCGGGGAGCAGCAGTTGGCGTCCCGGGGCCAGTCTCATCGGGTCGTCGATCCCGTTCGCCTCCGCGATCGCCCGCCAGGCGGCCGGGTCCCCGTACTCGCGCTGGGCCAGCGACGGCAGCGAGTCGCCCGCGTCCAGCCGGTGGACACGGCGGGCCGCGAGGGCGCCCGAGGTCGGGTTCTGCCCCGGAGTCTCGCCGCTGATCTCCTCCATCGTCACCTGGCAGACGGCCCGGATCGGCACGCCCGACGTGGTGAACAGGGTGTATTTGGCCTGCACTTGGCTGACGTAGCCGGGAAACCCGGTCAGCCCGCCCCAGTGGAACACCACCCAGGGCGGCGACGAGCGCTGCTGCTGGCGGGTCTCGTTCGTCGGTACGCAGCACGCGAAGAGCTGCTCCACCGCCGTCACCACGCGGGTGTCGTGGGTGTCGCCGGCGTCGAAGAACATCTCGACGGTGAGCTTGCTGGGCTGCGAGCCCTGGTACTCGGGAGGGCCCGAGCTCTTGGCCCCCTTGGCCGGGCTCCGCTTCCAGGAGGCGGCCTTGGTGAGGCTCAGCTCCTTCGGGTTGAACTGGAAGTCGATCCGTCCGCAGGGCGCACCGGGGGTGAGCCCGCCTCCGGTCGGCGGCGTGCGCAGCTCCAGGTAGGCGTGCTCCAGCTTGGGCCGGGCAAAACCGCCCCCGCCTGCCTTCGCGGCGGCCGACACCCCGGACGTACCGGCGGCGCTGAACGCGATGGGACCCGCACCGCTCACGACGATCAGCCCTCCATCACGTAGCCGTGGTGGGCGATCTCGATCGTCTCCATCGCGACCTTGGGCGATTCGGGGGTGAAGGAAGGTCCGGTCCAGCGGACCGGCACCACCTCCAGCAGCCCCCACTGGGCCACCTTCTGCCCGTCCCCGGTGCGTGCCTCGATGTGCGCGGTCTTGCGGCTGAACCCGGTCGTCATGGTGGCGAACCAGCGGGCGACCTTCTCCGTCTCCTTGGTCAGCGGCCTGGAGAGCTTCACGTTGGAGTACTTCAGGCGGGTCGGCAACTGCCACACGTGCCCGTTGTTTCCGCCCTCCTCCCGTGTTTCGAGCACGACCTCGCAGCCCAGCCCGTCGCAGGTGTTGAACGACCCGAGCTCGATGTCGTCGATCGTCACGACGAAGCAGACACTGACGGCGGGGTCGTCGTTCGGGGCGGTGGCCATGGCACGTACCTCTCAATTCCCTGTGGTGCGGTCTGCTGTTCGTCGCTTCTCATCAGTGCCGGGTGTTTCAGTGCCGGACGTTTCAGCGCCGGGTGCTTCAGTGACCGGTGCTTCAGTGACGGGTGTTGATGAGGAAACCGGACCGTTCGCGTTCCAGCCGCAGATCGGCCTTGAGGAGGCGGCTGAGCGGCGGGTACAGGGCGCGGACCAGTTCGTCGGTGACGACGGGCGGAGCCCCGCCGGGGGCCGGGGGGTGGGCTCCCGGCGGGGCGGGGGCCCCGGCGGCGGCACCGGTCGGCTCGGGCCCGGGTTCCGGTTCCGGTTGTGGTTCCGGATCCGGCTCCGGTCCGGGGTTCGGGGGAGGTTCCGGAGGGGGTGGTTCCGCGCTCTCCGTCTCGCGCTGGACGACCGGCGCCGAGTACGTCGGTGGCGGCGGCCCGAACACCACGCTGCCGTCCGCCATCCGCTGGGCCACCCCCGCGGTGACGGCGACGGAACCCGCCGTCGTGAACCCGTCGGCCGGCATCGAGGAGGCGGAGGCGGTACGGCTTCCGGTGGCGCCCGCCGAACGCGGCACCGGCGGCCCGTCGAACGCCTGCCGCTGCACACCGGGCCGCGGCGGGGGGTACCCGCCCGGGGCGTTCCCCTGCGGCGCGCCCCCGCGCTGCAGGGGCACCGCCGCCGACAGGGACGCGGTCGCCGCCGTCGACAGGGCTCCCGGGGATCGGGTCCCGGCGGACGTCCAGCGCACCGGAACGGCGTCGGGGACGGGCCCGGTCCCGGGCAGGGCTCCGGATGCGGCTCCGGACGCGCTTGCGGATGTGGACCCGTGCCCGGTGCCACCCGGTCCGTCCGCCGGGCCGACGCGCTGCACGGCGGCGGCCGTGCCACCCCCGACGGAGCCCCCGTCGACGGACTGCGGCGTCAGCGGCCGGTCGGCCAGCAGCGGTGCGACGGGTCCGGTGGCCGGGGGCGGCGACAGAGGTGCGGGAGGGGGCTGGGCGGTCCGGCGCTGCACCACCGCACCGGACACGGGGACGGGCTCCGACGGGACGGGCTCCGATGGGACGACCAGGAGGGGGTCCTCGCCGAGCAGAGGCGCGGTGGGCGCCTCGGAGTCGGACGTCTCCCGACTCATGGCGGTGTCGGGCGGAGCAGGCACCCCCGCGGTCGCGCCGGAACGGTCGCCACTCTCCGCACTCCGCGCCACCACGGGCACGACGGGCCCGATGGGAGCGACCTCCGCGGCCGTCCCCGTCGCCGGTCCCGCGCCGGTCGCGCCCGTCGCATCGGTCGCGGCGGCCCGGCGCTGCGCGGTGGGCGGCAGGGCCGACAGCGGCGCCCCGAGACCGGGCGCACGCCGAGCCCGGTCGCCGGCCGGAGGCACCGCCGCACGCTGGACGGAGGGCGGGACCGGTCCGGCGTCAGGATCGAAGGCGGTCGGGGCCCCGGGCACGGCGCCGGGGCCATCCGCCACCGTCGCGACGGCCCGCTCGCCCACCAGGTGACGTACGGGCAGCTCCGCCGCGGCCGAGTCCCCGGCCGACGTCATCGCCGCCGACCGACCATCCATGGCCCGCTGCACGTCGGCGGGCCCGGGTGCCGGGACACCGACGGAAGCGGACGGAGACACCGGCAGGGGCCTGCCCCGGACCGGGAACCCCGCCGACGCCCCGCCCCACACCTCACCGGGAGCCGACCCCGATGCCTCACCCGGCGCCTGCGCCGACCGCTGCACGGGGTCACCACCCCGTTCCACCGGTGCCGGGGCGGTGACGCCGTGCACGAGCCCCGTGGGCGCGTCCGGACTGACCAGATGGCCGAGCGGCGTACCGAGCGCGATGTCGCGCCGGGTGGAGAGTGTCTCCTGGAACCCGGACGGATTCGTGACCAGTCCCTGGCCACCCGCCAGTGTCCGTTGGATCGGCGGGAGTTCGGACAGATCGGCCCGTTCGCGCGGCGCGCCGCGCTCCGCCCATACGCCGTGATCGCGGTCCGCCCGCGCATCGGAGCCCGTGCGCGCCCCGCCCTCCTCCGCACGCGCGTCACCCTCCGTACGCGCGCCGCCGCGCAGCCAGGAACTGCCGTCGCGCAGCCAGGACATCAGCCCCATGACCTCTTCCGCCCTCCCCGCGCTCCTCGCTACCGCCCGTTGAGGCGGGCGACCTGTGCGACGAACCTCAGACGTTCCGGATGCTCCAGATCCAGCAGCTCATCGAGCGGCCAGTGGAAGTGGTAGGCGAGGTACGCGACCTCCTCGTACAGCAGGTCGGCCGCGTACGTCACGATTCCCCCAGGCGGCCACCGGCGAGGTTCACCGCGAACTCCTCCTGGCAGGACGGGCAGGTGACAGCGGCGCGGGTGTGTCCCTCGGCGTTGATCCGCCGGTAGAAGTCCTGGAGGAAGGCCAGGTCGGAGGCGAAGAGGTCCTCGATGATGCCGGGGTGGACGTCGTCGATCGTGCCGATCCGGGTGACGACCCGGGCGATGAGCACGACCGAGAGGTACGCGGAGTTCTCGCGCACCCGGTCGTCCCGCAACGGCACGAGTTCGTCGCGTGCCGTGGCGAGCCGCATGACTCCGGTACGGTGCACGACGCCCGCCTCGTCGACGTACCCGCGCGGCAGCTCGAAGGCGAACTCCGTGCGCAGGCTGTCCCGTTGGCCGTGCCCCCCGCCCCGGCCCGCCGGGTCCCGCCCGTCCGTCCGCCGAAGGGCTCCCTCGTCCGCGTCCGGTGCGCAGGTGCGCGCGGGAGCATGCGCGGGAGCCGGTGTCGTGCGCCGCATCAGTCGACTTCCATGCTCTCGTACGTGATGGCGAGCTTCTCCGTCAGCACCGAGGTGTCGCCGGCCTTGAGGGTGCCGATTTCGAGGGACTTGGGCCAGGCGTTGATGAGTTTGTAGCGCTTGATGGGGATGCCCTCGTGGTCGTACACGATGACCGCGCCGTTGCGCCGGGCCATCGGCATCCGGCCGAACCGCGAGTCCTTGATCCATCGCTCGAAGCTGTTGTCCTCGGTGAGGCCCCGGGTCACGGTCACCTCACCGGCCTTCGGCCGGCCGGGGAGCTTCTTGATGGCGTAGCGGCCGTCGGCGGTGTTCTGCTTCAGTTCGATGACGTCCTGCTCCATCTTGAGACCACTGACCTCGGTGATCTGCTTGATGACGACGCTGTCGAATTCGAGGCCGAAGGACGCGCCGACGGTGCTGTCGAGATCGGGAAGTGGCACAACAGGCTCCTTTTCCGCTCTTGCCGTTCCAATCGCTCAATCCGCCTGTACCGCGCCTGTGGCCGGCGGGGCAGGACATCGATCACGCCCGCGTCATTCGTCGACGCCGCCGCTGCCCTCGCTCAGTTGGGAGAGGCGGAAGACGACGAACTCGGCCGGCTTGACCGGCGCCACCCCGATCTCGCAGACGACCTGGCCCGCGTCGATGCTCTCCGGCGGGTTGGTCTCGCGGTCGCACTTGACGTAGAACGCCTCTTCCGGGGTGAGCCCGAACAGCGCCCCCTTGCGCCATTCGTTGACCAGGAACGCCGAGACCGTGCGCCGGATGCGGGCCCACAGGGCGTCGTCGTTCGGCTCGAAGACGACCCACTGCGTACCGGCGAGGATCGACTCCTCCAGGTAGTTGAAGAGGCGCCGGACGTTCAGGTAGCGCCAGGCCGGATCGGAGGCCAGCGTGCGCGCGCCCCAGATCCGGACGCCACGGCCGGGGAAGGACCGGATGCAGTTCAGCCCGATGGGGTTGAGCTGGTCGTGCTCGCCCTTGGTCAACTGTGTCTGGAGCGCGACAGCCCCGCGCACGACCTCATTGGCGGGGGCCTTGTGCACCCCGCGCGACGCGTCGTTGCGCGCCCACACCCCGGCGATGTGGCCGCTCGGCGGTACCAGCCGCGCACGCCCCGATGAGGCGTCGGCGACCCGGATCCACGGGTAGTAGAGCGTGGCGTACTTGGAGTCGAAGTTGGCCCGGTCGGTGCGCCAGGCGCGGATCTGCTGCGGGGAGAGTCCGGGCGGCGGGTCGAGGATGGCGACGCGGTCGCCCATCAGCTCGCAGTGGGTGATGATCGCCTGCTGTACGGCGATGACGGAATCCAGGTCCAGCAGTCCGCGCTCGTACGCGCTCATCAGGTCGGGCACGGCGACCGTGGTGATCTCTTCCACCGCTTCGAGGCCCCCCAGACCGGTACGGCGGTCGGGATCACCGACGTACACCTCGGGGGCCAGTGCCCCGGCGCCGGCCGGGGCGGGCGCGGCGGGGGCCAGGACGACGGTCTGCGGTTCGGGCCGGGCGGGAGCGGCGCCGCGCCCCGACTCCCGTATCTCGATCAGCTCCGAGGTGGCGTTGACTCGGGTGGCGACGTTCTCCTTGCTGCGCTTGGTCGTGACGTTCGGGTACGTCTCGGCGACCTGCCCGTCCCGCTTCACGAGGAGCCGGAACACGTCGGAGGGCGGATCGTCACCCTCCGCCTCGGTCACTTCCACGGTGATCTCACCGACCGCGCCGGGGCGTGGCTTCACCTCATACGGCCCGAGCCGCGTCTCCGACCCCGGGGGCAGCTTCCCGGCGGCCGCCCCGTCCTCCACGTCCTGCGACGCGGGTTCGGTGCCGTCGCCGACGCGCACCACGTAGCAGACGCCACCACCGTTGGAGAAGAACCCGTGGACGGCGGAAGCGAGATACGTACCGTCGACGAAGTCGCCGAACGTGGCCACGAACTGGCTCCAGTTCGTGATCAGCGTCGGCTCGTCGAACGGGCCCTTCTGCGCGAAGCCGACGAAGGCGGCGACCGAGGTGCCCACCCCTTCGATCGGCCGGGACCCGGACTCGATCTCCTCGACGTAGACGCCCGGGGACAGGTACGACGGCATATGAGCTTCTCCTTGGCCGGGGAACGCCCGCCATTCTTGTGACAGCCGCGATCACCGGGAACGGACGCACGGTCGCCCGCCCGTGCACCGGCCACTGCCCGATCAGGCAACGCCCCCGCCTGTACCTGTCACCGCGCCCTGCCCCGAGGACCGGCCCCCACGTCCTCCGCACGCGTGTTCCCGCCCCCAGACCCTGGGACGGCGGCAGGGTCCCCTTGCCCATGGAGTGCCGACTGTCCGGGAAACGGTGGGCCGGGAGGGCGGATGAAGGCGGTTTTGGAGAGGGACGCCGACGCTGCCCGTGCCAAGCCCGTTCTCGCGAGTACGGGGGTGTCCCGTACGAGGGCTCCCTCACCGCAGGCGCCGCAGCGGCCGCCGGTGAACCGTCCCGCCCCCGACCCGCGCGGCCTGCAGCGTCTGCAGCGCGCGGCCGGGAACGCGGCCGTCTCGCGTCTGGTGGCCCAGCGCTACACCGCCCCGGTCAAACCGTCCCCGGCGCACGCTCCGGGATTCCGCCGGGTGAAGGCGGACGTCGCGGCGAAGAAGACCCGGCTGGCCGTCCACGCCCCGGCCGCCGCGGAGTCGAAGTCCGCGCAGGACGCGGCCGTCGCACCGCCGGACGACAAAGAGGCGCAGGGCAAGGCGGCGAACGCGGAGAAGATGAACGCCGCGAAGCCCGGTGAGTTCGACAAGCAGGCGTTCGTCGATGCGGTGAACAAGGCGATCGACGCGCAGGCCCCGAAGAACCTCGACGAGGCCGACAAGTTCTCCACGTCCGGCAAGGCCGACGCGATCAAGTCGGAGGTCGACGGCAAGGTCTCGGACGGCAAGGAGTCCTCCGCCAAGGACATAGAAACGGCGACCAAGGCCCCGCCGGACACCGCGGCGGCCAAGGACAAACCGGTCATCCCGATGACCCCGGACCAGCCGCCCGCCAACCCCGGCGCGCCCTCCGCTGCGGACGCCACCCCCGACCAACAGCCCGCGGCCGTCACGGACTTCTCCCCGGGCCCCGCCGCCAACGACAAGGCCCTCGCGGACGCCGACGTCACCGAGGAGCAGCTCGCCAAGGGCAACGAGCCGGCGTTCGACGAGGCCCTGTCCACGAAGAAGGCGGCCGAGGCGGACTCCGCGAAGGCCCCGTCCCGGGCGCGCGGCGCCGAGGCTCAGCAACTGTCCACGGCCAAGGCGGGCGCGGCAGCGGCCGGGACCCAGGCCATGACCGCCCTGACCGCGACCCGGAGTGCTGCCGGCAAACAGGTCGACGGCGGCAAGGGCGAGACGAAGTCGAAGGACGAGAAGCGGCGGGCCGAGGTCACCGCGAAGCTCCAGAAGGTCTACGACTCCACGAAGAAGGACGTCGAGGAAACCCTGTCCGGCCTCGACAAGAAGGTCGACGCCGCGTTCACCGCCGGGGAGAAGGCCGCCCGGGACGCGTTCACCGCCGACCACAAGCGCCGCATGAAGGCGTACAAGGACAAGCGCTACTCGGGCCTGATGGGCAAAGGCCGCTGGGTCAAGGACAAGTTCGCGGGCCTTCCGAGGGAGGCCAACGACCTCTACCAGGAGGCCCGCAAGCTCTACGTCACGAAGATGCGGGCGGTCATCTCGTCGGTGGCCGACCTCATCGGCACCGAACTCGGCCGTGCGAAGGCCCGCATCGCCAAGGGCCGCACCGAACTCAAGGCCGAGGTCGACAAACTCCCCGCAGACCTGCGCCAGTTCGGCCAGGACGCGGCCAAGGACTTCGCGGGCAAGTTCGACGATCTCGAATCAACCGTGAACGAGAAGTCCGAACAACTCGTCCAGGACCTCGCGACCAAGTACACCGCCGCCCTGAACAAGATCGACGAGGAGATCAAGAAACTCCAGGAGGCCAACAAGGGCCTGATCGACAAGGCGAAGGACGCGATCGTCGGCGCCCTCAAGACGATCAACGAGCTGAAGAACCTCCTCCTCGGCATCCTCGCCAAGGCCGCCTCCGCGATCATGAAGATCATCAAGGACCCCATCGGGTTCCTGGGCAACCTCGTACGCGCGGTCGGCGCCGGTCTCCAGCTCTTCCTCACCCACATCGCCGACCACCTCAAGACCGGCCTCGTCTCCTGGCTCCTGGGCACCGCCGTCAAAGCCGGCCTCGAAATCCCCGCCCGTTTCGACCTCAAGGGCATCATCCAGCTCATCGGCTCCCTCCTCGGTCTGACCTGGGCCAATATCCGCGCCCGCATCGCCCGCAAAGGCGTCCCCGACCAGGCCCTCACCACCGTCGAGTCCTCCGTCCCCGTCGCGAAGAGACTCGCCGCCGAAGGCCCGGCGGGCGCCGTCAAGGAAATCCAGGCCGAGGCCGGCGACCTCAAGGCCACCATCCTCCAGAAACTCACCAGTTACCTGATCCCCACCGTCGTCATCGCCGGGATCACCTGGATCATCTCCCTCCTCAACCCCGCCTCCGCCTTCGTCCGCGCGGTCAAGGGAATCATCGACATCGTCACGTTCGTCGTGAACCAGGGCGCCCAGATCGCCGAATTCGTCAACGCCGTCCTCGACGCCGTCATCGCCATCGCCAACGGCGGCACCGCAGGTGTCCCGAAGATGGTCGAGGCCGCCCTTGCGGCCAGCGTCCCCCTCCTCATCGGCTTCCTCGCCTCACTGCTGGGCATCGGCGGCCTGGCCAACAAGGTGAAGAGCGTCTTCCACGCCGTTTCCCGGCCAGTCAACCGCGCCATCGACAAAATCGTCGACTTCATCGCCAAGAAGGGAAAAGCCTTCTGGAACAAGCTCAAGACAAAGAGGACCGTAGACGAAAAGAAGGTCGGCGAGGATAAGAATCCGCATCGCACTTACAGCGAAAAGCAATCAGCAGTAAATGCAGCCATCCAAGATGTCGAGGTCTTAATGGATGGCCCTGACAATTCACGGAGTCGGATTCAGAAAAAACTGCCGGCCATCAAAGCCAGTAGAAAGGTCACATCCCTCTACCTGTTCGACAGCGGCGTCGGAAAATTCCGGGCGCACGCCAAGATAAACCCGGACAAGAAGAGCAAGGAGAGCAACAATCGAGAGGAAGTTCCGGTTCAGCGATCAGAAATGCACGCTACGGAACCAAGTATCAACAGCCGAACCTGGGATGTAAGCCTTGAGGCACGCCTCAAGGAAGGAACAGTAATGTGGGGCACCGCATCAGCAAACTTGGACCCGTATGGAAAGCCGGATCCCAAGGGACCCTCCATGGCGATCTACAAACATGGACATTCCCTCAATTCGCGGACCATTTCACTGAAAACAATCGGCTTCTCCCTGACTGAGGTCGCCCTGGAACTCGTAAATGCAGCCTTCAGTAAGAGCTATGGCAGCAACCCGCAATCTTTGTCCGGCTCACTAGCCGAAAGGAATTTGTTCAATTTTCAGCGCGAGTGGCATGCCGCACGACTGGCGAACCCCAAGGGCAAGTGGAAGGACTGGGGCACGACGGCAATAAAGAAGGTCTCCTTCGGGGAGTGGCGCATAAGACTGGGGTACAGCGAATTCGAAGTGATTATGGGGCCGCAAGTGAGGGTAGATCTCGGAGATCCCTACGGTGAAAAGAACGTTCCTGGATCCGTCGACGTCATAGCAAGGAAACCGCCCAACTAAACCTCAAGGCACACCTCCCCGCACTCTCTATCGAGGGAAAATTGGTGATCAGCAACCTCAATCAGGTACCTGACCATTTCATCAAGGAATCTCGTAGAGTGCACGGTTTCGAGCGGGTTCGACTACTTCGTGAAAATGTTACCCCCGCGAACTACCCGTTTCTGGACAGATTCAGCCGAGAGGTGATTGACGGGCATGCCGCACCCGACGAATGGGGGCGTGGGGGCATACTGGTTCCGGACCTACGCCTGTCCGAATTGCTCGAAAAGTCGGCATCGGAAATTTTAACACCGCTCGCGAAACCGGAAAACGCTGAGTGGAGTTACGTAGGATTCGATCAAGCCACCGATCAGTACGACCCGAACGGCGGAGCTCCAGCCGCGATACGGGCCGACCTGCATTATTCTTGGACTCCTCCGGAAAATGTTGTGCGAATTTCACTCGATGCAGTCACCTTGAATCACGCGGAGGACATTCAAATCTCCATCCGCCGCTGGATAGCATTTCGCGTATCACTTGCATTGGGCCACGACCTGCACCTTCAAATCAAACCAGAGCAAATCATCCGATCACTGGGCGGCAATATAGACACGCTTTCCGACGACGCTCTGACTGCCATAAGTGGACTGGCAATGGAAACAGCCACACCTAAAATCCCGGACTCCATATATGGATTCATCGGACCCGACGACATATACGAAGGTCAGGGATCGATCAGCTTTTGACTCCGTAGGAATCTCTCACACCTCAACAGCCTTTCGGTGTCCTCGGCCGCCCGCCGGGAATTGAGCGGCAGCCCTTGGAGGCAAAAAGCCCTTGGCTGCCCAGGGACATCGCGCCCAGCACTTCACCCCAGCAACTCCATGTACGGCCCGAACTCCGACGCCAGCGTCAGGCGCCCCAGCTTCTGGTACTCGCGCTGGATCGCGTGGATGAGCGTCGGCATGGTCACGGGTTCGCCCGTGTCCGCTGCCAGGTACGCGGCCGTCACGGCGATGGAGCGGATGTTGCCGCCCGCCAGCTCGAAGTTCTCGGCGCAGAAGGCGAGGTCGAGGTCCGTGCCGCGTGGGAGCACGGGCCCCAGGCAGCGTTCCCAGAGAACGAGGCGCTGTCCGGGGTCCGGGACCGGGAAGTCGATGACCAGGTCGAGGCGGCGGGTGAAGGCGTCGTCGAGGTTGGCCCGGAGGTTGGTGGCGAGGATGGCCAGGCCGTCGAAGGATTCCATGCGTTGGAGCAGGTACGCGCTCTCGACGTTCGCGTAGCGGTCATGGGCGTCCTTCACGTCCGAGCGTTTGCCGAAGATCGCGTCGGCCTCGTCGAAGAGAAGAACCCCGTTCACGCCCGCGGCCTCGGAGAAGATCCGTTCCAGGTTCTTCTCCGTCTCGCCCACGTATTTGTCGATCACCGTGGCCAGGTCGACGGTGTACAGGTCAAGGCCCAGGTCGGCGGCGATCACCTCGGCCGACATGGTCTTTCCGGTACCCGAGTCGCCCGCGAAGAGGGCCGACACTCCCCGGCCCCTGCCGCCGCCGGGGCGCATGCCCCACTCCCCCAGCACCCGGTCGCGGTGGCGGGCGCGGGCGGTGAGTTCGCGGAGCTGGGCGTGGGTGTCCGGGGGGAGAACGAGGTCGTCCCAGGTGACGGAGGGTTCTATGCGGCGGGCCAGCCGGTCCAGGCCCGCCGCGTTCTGGGCGCGGGCGCCGTGGCGCACATGGTCGGGGGTGAGGGCGTCGCCTTCCAGGTGGGTGGCTTGGGCGGCGCTCCGGGCGGCGCGGGTGATCTGCTCCGGGGTGAGGAGGAACGGCGAGAGCAGGCGGTCGACATCGACGGTGCGGGGAACGGGGGCGCCGTACGCGTCCTCGTACGCGTCGGCCCAGAGGGCGGCCCGGGTCGAGGGTTCGACACGGGGTGCGTGCAGGAGGAGTGGCGGCGCGGCGGACCAAGCAGCGTCCCACGGGGCCCGGCCCACCAGGATCGTGGGGACCGGCGTGCCGGTGAGCAGCCGGAGCAGCGCCGGATGGTCGCGGGAGACCGCGTCGAGCGGGGCGCAGACCAGGCCGGCACCGGTCAGCCGGGCTTCGCGCACCAGGGAACGGACCGCTTCGGCGGGGGCCGGGTCCTCGGCCAGCCTCGCCAGATCGAGGCCCAGGACCTGATGACCGGCGCGGGTCAGGGCTGAGGCAGCGAAGGCGGTGCCCGCGCCGCCCTGGTCCTCACAGAGGTAGACGAGCGAGACGTCGTGGGCGAGGGCGCGGGCCGGCGCGGCGGGGTCGCCGACGCCCGGTACGGCGTGCCAGGCGGCCAGGAGATCCGCCAGCCGGGGGTCGGGGGTGTCGTCGCCGAGGAGGTGCGCGGCAACCCGGTCGGGTACGCGGAGCGCCCGGCTCAGGAACGGGCGGTCCATGTCCTCGACCAGCAGCAGGCGCCCCTCCCTCAGGGGCGAACGGGCCGCAAGCCGACCGCGCGCCGCCTGGTCGGCCGGGGACAGCCCGCACAGGCCCAGGGCCAGGCCGATCGACGGGCGCCGGCGAGTGACGTCGTCGTTGAGGTAGCCGTAGAACGCCTCGAAGCGGTCGTCCAGATCGGGGACGAGCGTGATGAGGAGGATTTCCACGTCGAGAGGGGTCAGTCCGAACTCGTCCGCCAAGGCGGTGAGCCGGGACGGCTCGGCCGGAGCGTCGTCGTCGTACGGAACGGGGGACGGGAAGGCGCGCGTCTCCTTCGAGTCCAGCAGACGCGTGATGGTCTCGTCCGTGAGGTAGAGGCCGCGGAAAGCGTCGTCCGGGTCCGGGTCGCTGAACTGCCTGGCCTCCACCGCGCTCCGAATGCGCTGCTCCACCGCTGCCGCGCGGGCGAGGAGATGGCGCAGGTTCGCGTCACCCTCGGTCGTCATGGAGCGCCGTCCTCCACGTCGTTCTCCACATCCTTCTCCGAATCGCCCTCCACGCCGTTCTTCATGCCGCCCTTCAGGTCGTTCTTCACGCCGCTCTCCAGGTCAGCCGCGGAGCCGGCTGCCCCGTGTGCCGCCCCGGTCCCCCGGTTCTCGGTGATGCGGAGCGAAAGACCGTGTCGGCGCGCCGCACCAGAGCTCCGTCGACCGTCCGGCCGGGTCGAAGCGCCGTCCGACCCGGTGGGGGCGCCACCCGGCCCGGCCGGGCCGCCGCCCGACCGGCGCAGGGCTTTGTCCGACCGGGTGCGGTCGTCGTCCGGTACCGGTCGGGCGGGCCTGCCCGGGCGGCCCCCGTACACCGGGAGCCGGCCACGCCCCGGCATCGGTTCCGAAGGCGGCTCGTCCCGTTCCGGCATGTCCCCGAACCGGGCCAGCACCCCCTCGTCGCCCACCGGCGGACCGGCCGCATAGCTCGGCGACGCCGTCACCGGCACACTGACCACCAGATCCAGCGAGGGCTTCAACTCGCCGCCCAGCGCACTCCACACATCGGCGAACGAACGGTCCTCCGGAGGCGGCAGCGCAATCGACATCGGTACGGCGGCCCCGATCTCGGCCAGGGTGCCCGTCAGCCGTTCCGGAGGCAGCGCTTCGTAACGCAGCAGACAGCCGAGCAGGGAAGCGAGCAGCCGGTGCTCGTCCTCCGGACGCTTCGTCCATGCCGTGATCAGGTACGACAGCTTGAAGAAGCGGGGCGGTCGGCGGCGCGCGACGATCGTGCCGCGCTCGTCGTACTCGTTGTGCAGCCCGCGCTCACGCCTGCGCATGTCCTCGCGGATGTCGTAGAGGTAGAGGTTGACCATGGGCGCGTTGACCTTCGCCGCCCACTCCCGGGTCGGGGCGTCGAAGACCACCGCGATCTGACCGCCTTCGAGCACCTCCGCCCTGATCAGGGACCGCAGTACGTCGTCGACCTCGTGGATCACCCGATCGCCTCCGTGCCGTCGCCCCTGCTCACCCGATCGCCTCCGTGCCGTCGCCCCTGCTCAGTCGCCCCGCACGGTCGGCTCGGATCAACCAATCGCTTCCATACCGCCGTCCCGGCTCGCCCGATCGCCCCCGTACGCTCGTCCACGCTCATGCACGCCCCGCGAAGTCCGGGGGCTGGAGATTCCGTTGAACCACGAGGACCGGTTTCTGCAGCCGGTCGATGTCGCGGGTGTCCACACGCAGCTTGCGCGGGCCCAGCTTGTCCTTGCGCAGGACCGGGATCTGGACCTCGAAGGTGCCGTCTCGGCCCACGATCACGGCGGACATCTCCGCGTTGATCCCGATGTTCCACGTGAAACGTACGGTCTGTCCCGGCGGATAGTCCTTGCCCCGCGCCAGCACCACCTGGCCCGGCTTGGCGACCTGGGGGGTGACGGTCAACGAGGGTTTCAGGACGCGCAACCGGTCGGTGTCCTGGTTGTCGGTCTTCCGGCGGTCGGGCAGCGTGCCGCGCACGGTGGCCCGTACGTCGCCGGTGACCGCCGCACGGTACGTCGCGGTCTGCGTCACCTCGATGCGGCCCCCGGCCGGGATGGTGCACGGCTTGGCAGCCGTGCAGCGGGACAGAGTGGGCAGGGCGCGGTCCTTCGCCCGGGACGGCTTCGGCCAGGAGGAGCCGAGCACCACGCCCGTCGCCGCGTCCGGACCGGCGTTGGTGACGGTGAAGCGGGTGCGGGCGGGGCGTCCGGTGTACGCACGGTCGGGGCTGACGTCGACCTTCACCGCCACGTCCGCCGAGGGCGGCACGGGAGCCTCCAGGACCTCGATCCGCGCCGTGTCCGTCCCCGTGTTGCCTGCGGAGTCCGTGGCCGAACAGTTCACCGTCGTGACACCGACGGGGAAGAGCGAGCCCGACGGCGGCGCGCAGGTCACCGGGAGCGCACCGTCGGTGGCGTCCTGGGCGGTGGCCGTGTACGTGACCCGCGCACCCTTCTTGTCCTGGGCCCGGACGGTCAGATCGTCCACGGTGACGACGGGTGCGTCGACGTCGTTCACGTCGATACTGATCTGCTCCTGGAAGTCCGGGTCCGCCGCCGCGGCCGGCCCGATCGTGTCCGTTCCGGGTACCTGGGTCCCCATCAGGAACTGAACGGTGCAGGTGAGCCGGGTGCCCTGGGGCGCGTCGGCGGAGACGTCGATGTTCTCCGCGAAGTGTGCGGTTTCCCCGCTGGTCAGACGCTGGGTGGGTGGTTCGAGGCTGACGGAGAGATGCGGGTCGCAGTCGTCCAAGCGGTAACTCACGTTGGTGGGGAGGTTGCTGAATCCGGCGATGATGGCGTCGACGACATCGTTGCCCTCGATGCCTTCGAGCATCCGCCCGTTGGTGGCGGTGACCAGGCGCTTGGCCTGGTCCGGCGGGTGGGTGTCGTCGTGGTACGGGGGCCGGTGGCCGTTTCCGTTGAGGCCGTCGCCCCTGTCGCTGGTCAGGTCGACCGCGATGAGTCGCGCTCCCGCGTCCTGGAGGGCGGACTCGGCGTCGTAGAACGACCGTCCGTTGCTGGGCTCGTGGCTGGACGCGTCACCGACCAGAACGACGACGGGACTCGAGTCGGGGCGGAACACGGTCTTGCCGTCCCCACCGTTCGCCAGCTTCCACAGGGCGTAGAGCCAGTCCTCGGAGGGGCCCTTGCTGTATTCGCCCATGTTGGCCTTGAGCTGGTCGACGCCCGTCTGTACCTCGCCCAGGTCGTAGGTCAGCCCCTGCAACACCTTGAAGCCTGCGTCGGGATCGACTTCCTGGTCACCGAAGGTCGCCACGGCGAAACGTGAGTCCTGCTGCTCGTTACGGATGGCCCGTGTGATCTCGGGGATCCGTTCCCTCACCCGCTGGATCGGGATCTCCATGCTGCCCGTGCCGTCCACCAGCAGGATCACATCGGGACGCGGCGGAATCGCGGGCGTGATCACCTGCTTGTCCACGCCCGTGGAACCGCCGGGATCGACCGCGTCGGTGAACACGGCGGGCGTGACCCAGGGCTCGGGCTCCCCCACCCTCGGCTCTCCCGCCCCCGGTTCTCCCGGGCCCACGGCCGAGCCGGGAGCGATGCCGGTGGCGAGGAGGATCAGGGCCAGCGCGGGGACGCGAAGCACGGCGAGGGCCCTGTGAGGCGCGGAGCGCACGGCGCGTGCGGCGGCCCCGGACGTGGGCACGGCCCTGATCCCCGGTCCGCGTCCGGCCGCGAATCCTGGCCCGGATCCGGCAGTGAACCCTGTCCCGATTCCGGACCTGGTTCCGAACGTCCTTCCGGAGCCCAGACCCACCCGCGACCACGCCTGCGACCACAACCACGGCCGTGACCGCAACCGCGACCGCGTTGCCCATCGCAGCGGCTGGAACCAGCGCACGAAAGCCCTCCCCCACCGTCCGGCCGATCGGCGTCCGGGCGCCACGGTCCCGTACGAGCGCACGTCCCGCAGTGGTACGCGAGCCACAGCTGCGGGAAGCCCCCGCTGCCCTTTCGGGCAGCCACCGGACCCGGACGCGCGCCCGGATCCCCACCCGGGTCCTCAAACCGCGCCCGGGGGGCCGGGCCCGCAACCCGCACCCGCCGCCGAGGCCGGCCTCGTACGCGGACACCCAGCCCCGTACCGCCGTAGCCCCGTAGCCCCGTAGCCCCGGCCCGGAACACCTGCCTCGGAGCCGAAAGCCTCAGCTGGGACCGAACGGCTCAGATCAGCCCTTGCCGCATCGCGTACGCGACCGCGTGGGACCGGTTCCGCAGCTGCAGCCGGGTCATCACGGAATGCAGCACGTTCTTGATCGTGCGTTCGGAATAGGCCAGCTTCGTCGCGATGTCCGCGGTGTCGTACCCCTCCGCGACCAGCCGCAGCACGTCCACTTCCCTGGCCGCCAGGCCGGTGAAGTGCAGCCCACGCGGTCCGAGCACCTGGCCCTGGAGACGACCAACCTCCTCAAGAAGCCGTCCCAGCAGGTCGGAGGGGAGATGGCCCTCGCCGCGCGCCACCGTCCTGATGACCTGCACCAGATGTTCCGGGGTCGCCTCGGCCCGCCGGACGACACCGGCGACACCGCATTCCGCCGCGCTCACGAGTTTCTGCTCGTCGATGTCCGTGGTGACGAGAACGGTCCGCGCAGTGCTGGTGCGCTGGATGTGACGCAGCATCGTGAGCACCTCGTCGTCGACCGCGTCCACGACGACGACCACGATCTGGGGCGAGGCATCTCCCTCCGCCCACTCCGTCACGCTGACTTCGGGACGGGCTCGTAGCTGGCTCGCCACACCTGCCTGCGAAATGGGGTCCTGGGCCCGTAACGCGACAGTGGTTCGCTCCATGGCAATGCTCCCCCCTGAGCAACAGCCGATGGCGCCACGGCGAACACAACCATCACGGCTGTTTCGTATGAATCGCTTGCAACGCTTGCAACGCTTGAATCGCTGAACTCGCTTGAGCCGGTCGAACTGATCGCACTGATCGAACTGATCGCACTGATCGAACTGATCGAGCCGACGGAACGGTCGAAACCGCTGCGTGCTGAAACGCTCGGACGCTTGACTCGCTCGTCTTGAAGCTGTCAGAAGGTTCCCCCGTTTGCGTACAGGGAAACAAAAGAGCCGTCCGCGGGCACCGAATCTGCCCGGAAGTGTTCCTCAACGGCCGGTGTCCATGTTCGAGGCCGCTCCTACCGTTCGCCCTATGAGTCTCACGGCAAGCCTCGACGATGCGTCCGTCACTGCCGCACCGGGCGTGGAAACGGCCGTCCCTCTGCGGATCCTCAACTCCGGCAGCACGGTCGAGGAATACCGCTTCGAGGTGATCGGTGCGTGTGCCGCCTGGTCAGCGGTGGAGCCGGCGGCCCTGTCCCTGTACCCGGGCGACTCCCGAACGGTCTCGCTGGTGCTCCGCCCGCCGCGGGACTCCACCGTACTCGCCGGCCAGACGCCCTTCGGGATCCGGGTGGTGCCCACCAGCGAGCAGGGCGCCACGGTGGTGCCCGAGGGTCGGGTGACCGTACTGCCCTTCACCGAGACGACCGCCGAACTGGTGCCGCGCGGTTCGAACGGCGCATGGCGCGGCAGGCATCAGATCGCCGTCGACAACCGGGGGAACGCCCCGGCCACGGTACGACTGGAGACGCGGTCGGGGACGGAGCGGGCCCGGGTCTCCTTCGAGTCGGACACCCTGCGCATCGAGCCCGGCCGGGCCGAGTTCGGGAAGGTACGCGTCCGGCCCGCGAAGCGCATGTGGCGCGGTACGCCGATCACGCATCCCTTCCAGGTGGTCGCCACCCCGGAGGTGGCGGAGGGGCAGGAGCCGGCCGCCCCCGTGGTCCTGGACGGCGCGTACCAGCAGGACCCGATTCTTCCGCGCTGGCTGCCACGCGCGCTGATCACCGCGGCCGTACTGCTGATCGCGCTGGTCGGCCTCTGGTACGCACTGCTGCGGCCCGCCGTGAAGTCGGCGGCCAGGGAGGCGATCACGCCTGAGGCGGTCCGGTCCGCCGTCGCGGCCGACAAGAGCCGGACCCAGGACCCGGACCAGGGCACCTCGGCCGGAACGGGAACGGGCGCGGACGGCTCCTCCGCAGGCGCGAGCAGCGGCGCGAGCAGCGGCGCGGCGAAGCCGAGCCCCTCGCCGGGCGACGGTGCTTCCGCGGGTGCGTCGGACGGCGCGGGCGCCGCGGCCCCGACCAGTGCGCAAGTGCAGGTCAGGGACTCGGTGGGTGGCGGCGCCAACACGTCGACGGCCCTCCGGGTGCCTGCCGGGCGCACCTTCCAGCTCACGGACATCGTCGTCCAGAACCCCCAGGGCGACGCGGGAACGCTCGTGGTCTCATCCGGCCGGGACACCCCCGTGCTCCGGCTCGCGCTGGAGAACTTCCGCGACTCCGACTATCACTTCGTCACGCCGATCCTGGTGCCCGCGCGCGGCAAGGTCACCATGACCGTCGACTGCCGGAAGGTGGGAAAGCCGGTGAACGCGCCGCCGCCCTCGCGGTGTGCGGAATCGCTGTTCCTCGGCGGCACGATGCGCGCGGACACCGCGGACTGACGGCCCCAGCTCCGGCGCCGGCACAAAGAGCTGTAACGGCGACGACGGCACGGCTAGCTGTAACGGCGGCGCCGGCCCCGGTAGTCGTAAGTACCGGGCCGGCGCCGGCACCGTGAGCAGTACTGGCGGCGGCAACAGCGGTGACGGCCGCAGGCCACGAAGCCTGGACACCGGTCAGGCGGGCGGCGCCTCTTCGTCCTCCTCCTTCTCCTTCTCCTTCTCGCTTCCTTCCTCCGCCCGCTGGACGAAGGAGCCCTGCACGTCGGCGGGTTCCTCGTCCTCGTCCTCCGTCGCCGCCCGCTGCACAGCGGGTTGCGGGGCCGCCGACGGTGCCGCTACCGGTGCCGGAGCCGTGTCCGGAGCCGCTTGCGGCGCGGAGGCCGTTTCCGGAGCCGACTCCGGGCCGGGGTCCGCCAGCACCCTGTCGGCATTCGCGACGGCCTCCCGCTCGAACCGGTCGGACGGATCGCTCACCCGGATGCCTCCCGGTGCCTCCGTGCCCTCCACCGGCCCGTTGCGCTGCTGGATGACATGGGTGAGCTCATGGGCCAGCGTGGTCCGGCCCTGCGGCGAGGACGGATCGTACGCGTCGCGCTGGAACACCACGTCATTGCCGACGGTGTAGGCGTGGGCCCCCACGCCCTTCGCCGACTCGTGCGCGGCGGAGTCGGTGTGAACGCGTACGTCGGAGAAGTCCGCGCCCATGCGCCGTTCCATGTCCGTGCGGGTATCGGTGTCCAGGGGCCGCCCCCCGCCGGACGAGATCACGTCGTGCACGGGGGAACGTTCTTCCTCCTCCTGACGCTGGAGTTCCGCGCCCCCGGACTCCTGCCGCTGGAGTCGGTGACGTCGAGGCTCCTGCCGATCGAGTTCCTGACGCTGAAGCAGCGAGCCCACGGCGCCGTTGCCGACCGCTCGCTGGAGCACGCCCATGCCATGGGCCCCGACCACGTCGGTCCGTCCGGTGGCCGCCGCGCGGAAGACGCGCGAGGCGTCGACCGTGTCCGCCCCCTCGGGCGTCCTCGACACGGACGCCGCCTCGTCGTGGTCCTGCCGGAGCGCGTGTCCTTCGTGCTCGGGATCGCGCTCCCCGTCCCATTCCTGTTCCTGTGCGTGCATCGTCATCTCCCCTGCGCCACGTCTCCGCCGCGCCGCACCCGGTCGCGGGCGCGTCGTGCCCGGCCCCACCCTCTCCACCTTCACGACGTGTCACCGCCTCGTCCAGACCGGGACCCGCCGACGAAGGGCACCCGACGCTGCCCCTTCGGGCAGCCATGACGCTCGTACCTCCCCGGCCGACTGCCCGGGGTACGCGAAGCGTGCCGAACGGCCGCATCGACGGGCGGTGCAGTGGCCGGGGCAGGCCATCGTCGGGATGATCGGAGACATGACCGAGAGCAAGAAGGACCGGGCCGACAAGGCCGTCACGGTGCGGATCGCCCAGGACCCCGAGGCCGACGGTCTTCTCGCGCGCAGCCCGCTCGCGGTCCTGGTCGGCATGCTGCTGGACCAGCAGGTGCCGATGGAATGGGCCTTCACCGGTCCGTACACCCTGGCCGTGCGGATGGGCGGGGACGATCTGGACGCCCATGAGATCGCCGCGTACGCCCCGGAGGCGTTCGTCGAACTCTTCACCGCCAAGCCGGCCCTGCACCGCTATCCGGGCTCCATGGCCAAGCGGGTCCAACAGTTGTGCCAGTACCTGGTGGACGAGTACGACGGCGATGCGAGCGCGGTGTGGAGCGATGCCACGACCGGGGCCGAGCTGCTGAAACGGCTGAACGCGCTGCCGGGTTTCGGCGCCCAGAAGGCCCAGATCTGCCTGGCTCTGCTGGGCAAGCGGTTCGGGGTCCGGCCGACGGGCTGGCGGGAGGCGGCCCGACCGTACGGCCAGGAGGGCTCGCACCGGTCGGTCGCCGACATCACCGGCCCCGAATCCCTCGCCGAAGTAAGGGCGTTCAAGCAGCAGGCGAAACAGGCTGCCAGGACCGCGAAGCGCGCGGCCGAGAAGTAGCACTTGAGGAGCCGCCGACAGGAAGCGGCCGGGAATGCGGCCCTCGGGAAGCGGCCGGGAAGCAGCGGCCGCGACGCCGACCGGTCCCACCGTCTCCATCAGACCGGTCCCCCTGTCCACCCGTCAGCTCGCCCACACGGCGTCCCTGTTCGGCCGTCACCGACCCCTGCCCGCCCGACCGCGCCCGGTCCGCTCGGCACACCGCCCTGCTCACCCCGCGCCCCACCCTGTTAGCCCGACACGGCACCCTGTTCGCCCCGCGTCGGCCCAGTTCTGGCGTCCCGTCGTCCCCCGGCGTCAAGTCCGCGCCCGCTCCACCACCCGTTGCCGAACGGACACCCGCGTCCCCATCGCCTCCGGCGCCCGAATCCGCGCCCCGGCCCGTACTGTCGCTGTCGTTCACCACAGCCGCAATTCCGTAATGCCCGCATTTGTGACGCTCTCGCAAGCATCGCAGTCCGGCCCCGTGGCTGCGCCCGGAGGCTCTTGCCCGGTAGGCTTTCCGTGTGATCTTCAAGCGCATCGGAAATGGGCGGCCATATCCCGACCACGGCCGGGAAAGCACCCGGCAGTGGGCGGACGTCGCGCCGCGCCCGGTCCGCCTCGATCAGCTGGTGACCACCAAGGGCAACCTGGACCTCGAAACCCTCCTCGCCGAGGACTCGACGTTCTACGGCGACCTGTTCGCGCACGTCGTGAAGTGGCAGGGCGACCTCTATCTGGAGGACGGACTGCACCGCGCCGTCCGCGCCGCGCTGCAACAGCGCCAGGTGCTGCACGCCCGGGTGCTCGAACTCGGCTGAGACGAGGCACACCCCTCGCGCACGGTCGCAAGCCCCGCGGGCCCGACCGTCGCCGGCTTCGCGGGCTCGTCCGCCACGGCCCCGCGTCCGCCACGGCGTCGTGGCGTCACGTCGTAGTGACGACGCATCGTGGTGGCATCGCGCCGCGGACCCGTCGGGCCCGCCGTCGGCCTCCGGGTGCGTACCGACCACGGCCGGGAGTGTGCCGACAACCTCCGGCTGCATTCGGACGCGTGTCCGCGATCGTTCGGGTGCATTCGCACACGGACGGATGCGATCCATTGATCATTTAGTAGGCATCCCCATCGGGCCGCACTACGCTGCGCCCATGAGCATGCTCACTCCCCCCGGCATGGGCGGAAAGTACCGCATCACGGGCGACAAGTACCCGCGTATGCGCCGCTCCCGGCGTCGCGGAAAACTGATCCTCGCTGCCACCGCCTCCGTGGTCGCCCTCGGGCTGGCCGGATGGGGCACGATGCAGCTCATCGACGTCTTCACGGGCGGCACCGAGAAGGCAGCCGCCGACCACAAGAAGAACTGCCCGTCGGCCGCGCCGTCCGCTCCCGCGAAGGCACTGCCCCCGCCCGCGAAGATCACGGTCAACGTCTACAACGCGACACCGCGCAGCGGCCTCGCCAAGCAGGCGGCCGACGAACTGAAGAAACGCGGGTTCGCCATCGGCAAGGTGGGGAACGCCTCGCCGGAGTACGACAAGAAGGTCGCGGGGGCGGGAGTGCTGCTGGGCGCCCCGTCGGCCGCGAACGGCCCGCTCCGGGTGCTCGGTACCCAGTTGAACGGGGCCGTTCCGAAGACCGACGCCCGCAAGACCGCGGACGTCGATCTGATTCTCGGTACGAAGTTCACCGCGCTCAACACGCCCGGGTCGGCCGCCGCGGCACTCGCCGCCCTGACAAAACCGTCCCCCGCGCCTTCCTGCTGACGGCGGTCGGGCCGCCCGGCCGCCCACACCCGGCATTCCCCGCCCCTCGGCCCGCTCCGGGAACCGAAAGCCGGGAGCCAGGAGCGGGACCGAGCCTCACGAACCGCAACCGAACCGGAATCCGGTCAGGACGGTCACTCAGGTCCTGGGCCCCGCCGTCGACCTGACGTCTGCCGCACCCGGGCACCTGCCGCGCCTACCGCGCCCGGCCTCCGACCGGACGACGGCAGTGCGAGGAAAGGCCCTGGTCAGTCGGCCGATCCATACATCCGGTCGCCCGCGTCGCCGAGGCCCGGGACGATGTAGCCGCTCTCGTTGAGCCGCTCGTCGACCGAGGCCGTGACGACCGTCACCGGCGTACCGGCCAACTCGCGCTCCATCACCTCGACGCCTTCGGGCGCCGCGAGCAGCACGACCGCGGTGACGTCGTCCGCCCCGCGATTGATCAGCTCCTTGATGGCCGCGACGAGCGTGCCGCCCGTCGCCAGCATCGGGTCCAGCACGTACACCTGGCGGCCCGAGAGGTCCTCCGGCATGCGTGTCGCGTACGTGGACGCCAGGAGCGTCTCCTCGTTGCGGATCATGCCCAGGAAGCCCACCTCGGCGGTCGGCAGCAGGCGCACCATGCCGTCGAGCATGCCGAGGCCGGCCCGCAGGATCGGCACGACCAGCGGCCGCGGGTGCGACAGCTTCACGCCGGTCGTCGGTGTGACCGGGGTCTCGATGCCGACCTGCTCCGTGCGCACGTCCCGGGTGGCCTCGTAGGCGAGCAGGGTGACCAGCTCGTCGGCGAGCCGCCGGAAGGTCGGGGAGTCGGTGCGCTTGTCGCGCAGGGTGGTGAGCTTGTGCGCGACCAGTGGATGGTCGACGACGTGGATCCGCATGGGTTCAACAGTAACCGGGCCCGCAGCACGCCTGCGCTGGCATCAACCACACGTTCGGAGGGAAGGTGGGGTGCACACGGACCCAGCCTTGGGGTGATGAGCCGATGCCGGACGCGGAACAGCGCAAGCGCGACCAGCCGAATCCGGGCCGCCCGGACACACAGCGCACGCCGAACGTGCCGAAGGCGCCGGGCGCACCTCCTCGCCGGAACACGAGGTCCACGCAAGAGCCGCAGAAGCCACAGGGATCGCAGAAGCCGCAGGCGTCGCAGGAATCACAGAGGGCACAAGAACCACGCCGGACACGAGCCCGTCAGGACCCCATGCCCCCAGCAGGCCCCGTGGCCCCAGCAAGCGCAGAGGGCGCAGAGGGCCCCGTAAACCCAGCGGAACCCATAGAACCCATAGGCTCTACGCAACAACCGACGGCCGCCTCGGGCCCCGCAGAACCCACGGCCCCCCGGACCCCCGCAACCTCCCCGGCTTCCCTGGCCTCCCCGGATTCCGAGGAGGCCGAGGCCGCGCGTCGCAGGCGCCGCGCCCAGTTCCTGCGTGAGCTCCATGAGGCCAAGGCGCTCCGCGACCGGGTCCAGCCCCGCCGGGCCCGGGCCGCCCGAATGCGCCAGGCCATGAGGATGCGCACCTTCCGCTGGTAGGTCGTACGGCGGTCCCGCGTCCCCCTGGTGGCCCCGTCCAGGAGAACTGATGGCCGACGCAACGGCCGAACCTCCTCTCGCGAAGCACTTGTTTCTGCCACGATTCCGATGGGCGGGACGCAGGACAGCCGGGCCACCGACTGCCCTCCCGCCGGACCGACACCCCTATGACCAGTGGGAGAGTCACGGTGTACTTCGCCGCACTGCTCGCGCGCACCGAAGACGGGTGGGAAGCGAGCGATACGGAACTCGACGATGTGGAGACCCTGTCCGACCTGACGGATCTGGCCCGTGAGGCATCGACGGACGAGGACACGGTGCTCGTCTTCATCGAGCAGGAGGACGCCTGGTTCGGCGTCGTCCGGGTGGACGGTGAGGACGACCCCCGTATCTTCGTCTCGGACGCCACCGCCGCCGCCCGGTCCTCGTACGGGGAGATCCTGCTCACCGACGAACTGCTCGGCCGCGAACCCGGGGCCGACGACACCATTGCCGCCCTCGAAGAACTCGTCGGCCTCGACGGTACGGAGGACGGCGAACCGGACACCACCCCCGACAACGACCACGACGACAACAACGATGACGACGTACTCGACGCCGACGCCGTACCGGCGGGGCCGCTCGGGGACACCACCATCCTGGCCGACCTCGGTCTCCCCGAGGCCGAACTGCTGATGCTCCGCACGGACGCGCTGGGCGAGATCGCGGACGCGCTGGGCGCGGCCGAGGTCCTGGAGACCGTCCGCTAGGGTCCGCGGGTGACCGAACCACCCCGCCCGCAGGGCCCGCCGGAACCGCACCACCCGGCGGAAGAGCCGCACGATCCCGTACGAGACCCATGGCGGGCGCACATGCGCCGCGCCCTGGCCGAGGCCGAGTTGGCGGCGGCGGCCGGCGACGTGCCGGTCGGCGCCGTCGTCCTCGGCCCCGACGGCGCGCTGCTGGCCGTCGGCCACAACGAACGTGAGGCGACGGGCGACCCGACCGCCCACGCCGAGATCCTCGCCCTCCGCCGTGCGGCCACCGCGCTCGGCGAATGGCGCCTGAACGGCTGCACCCTGGTGGTCACCCTGGAGCCGTGCACGATGTGCGCGGGCGCACTGGTGCAGTCCCGTGTGGAGCGGGTGGTCTACGGGGCTCGCGACGAGAAGGCGGGCGCCGCCGGCTCCCTCTGGGACGTCGTCCGCGACCGCCGCCTCAACCACCGCCCGGAAGTCATCCAGGGCGTCCTGGAGCCAGAGTGCGCGGAGCGGCTGACGGCCTTCTTCCGCACCCCCTGAGAACCGATTTCTTTCCACGGCCCGGCATGGTCTAAGCTCTCTCTCGGTAGCGTGTCCGAGCGGCCGAAGGAGCTCGCCTCGAAAGCGAGTGTGGGGAAACTCACCGAGGGTTCAAATCCCTCCGCTACCGCAGATGATTGAAGGGCGGGCCCGAACGGGTCCGCCCTTCATCGCGTTCCTGCCCCGGCTTCCGCCACCTCACCACGGAGCCCTCCGCCATGGCCCGCGCATGCGCGCGGCACGCACAAGGCCCCGCAACGCACACACCGCGCGAGGGAAGAAACAGGTCGGGGGAAGCGGCATCGGGGGGACAAGCCGCTTCCCCCGGTGAGAACGGCCGCTCGGGTCCGCGCGCGGTCTGGGGGAAGCGCGCGGCGGACCTCACAGTGGAGGGCCTGTTCCTCGCCCCTCGGGTTCCTGACTGCTCCCGTGGGGCCACAGCACCCATCCTGCGTCGCGGAAGCGGTTCCGTGGGCCGCCGAAGGGCCTCCATCGGCGGGTCCTTGGTCCTTGAAGGCCGTGTGGGGCACGTCAGAGATCCAGACGGATACGACCATTCGTGCGGATACAATCGCCCGACTGCACAGGGGACCGAAGGGGAGGCGGGGGCTGATGGGGCAAGCGAAGAAGATAGCTCTCTACGCGATAGTCGTCTTCGTGCTGTACACGATCATCACGTCCCCGGCCCGGGCGGCGGACCTCGTGCAGATAGGGTTCGAGGGCGTGTCGAGTGCCGCACAGGGCGTCGGCGACTTCATGTCCGAGCTCGTGAAGTAGGAGTACCCCCATGATCCGCCATCTGGTCCTGTTCAAGCTGAACGACGGCGTCGAGCGGGACGACCCACGGGTCGTCGCCGGGGCCAAGGCATTCCAGGACCTGGGGGGACAGGTTCCGGAGCTGGAGTTCTGGGAGTGCGCCTGGAACATCACCGACCGGCCGATCGCGTACGACTTCGCCATCAACTCCGCCGTCGCCGACGAGGCCGCGCTGAAGCGCTACGTCGAGCATCCGGCCCATCAGGCCGCCGCCGGTCAGTGGCGGGAGTTCGCCACGTGGGTGATCGCCGACTACCCGTTCTGATCCATCCGTTCCGCCTGATCCATACGGTCCCCCGGGCCCCTCGCCACTGCGGCGAGGGGCCTTTCCGGTGTTTAAACCAGATTGAACCCAACACGACGTTATACGGTGCTTGCACACAGTGGGCATGTCTTGTGATGCTATGACCGCTTTTGAAGGATGAGTTGCCCACAGTTGACCGCAAAGGGGTGGCCCCACCGTGCCGGCCAGTACAGCGCCTCAAGTGCCTCCCCAGACCGTCCAGACCGTCCAGACCATCCAGACCGGACGGGCCGCCCAGGCCGCCGCGTCCACCCACTCCACCGGGACCACCCCGAACGCCCGCAGCACACCGGACACCCCCAGCACACCGAGCACACCGAGCGCTCCCCACAGCCAAGCCGCGCAGGCCGTACAGGCGGCGCAGGCGGCCGTCGGGGCCAGACGGTCCGGGCAATCCGACGATACGGCGGCGGCGCCCGCCAGGAGCAGGGGCGCGGACACCAGGGCTCTCACCCAGGTGCTTTTCGGGCAACTCACGGCGCTGGAACCGGGCACGCCGGAGCACAGCCGGGTGCGGGCGGCACTGATCGAGGCGAACCTTCCCCTGGTCCGGTACGCCGCAGCGCGCTTCCGCAGCCGGAACGAGCCGATGGAGGACGTGGTCCAGGTCGGCACGATCGGGCTGATCAACGCCATCGACCGGTTCGACCCCGGGCGCGGAGTGCAGTTCCCGACCTTCGCGATGCCGACCGTCGTCGGCGAGATCAAACGATACTTCCGCGACAACGTGCGCACCGTCCACGTCCCCCGTCGGCTGCACGAACTGTGGGTACAGGTCACCGGCGCCACCGAGGACCTGACGACGGCCCACGGCAGGTCGCCGACCACCGCGGAGATCGCCGAACGGCTGAGGATCTCCGAGGACGAGGTACTGGCCTGCATCGAAGCGGGCCGCTCCTACCACGCGACGTCGCTGGAAGCCGCTCAGGAGGGTGACGGGCTGCCCGGTCTGCTGGACCGGCTCGGATACGAGGACCCGGCCCTCGCGGGGGTCGAGCACCGCGACCTGGTCCGGCATCTGCTCGTACAGCTGCCCGAGCGCGAGCAGCGCATCCTGCTGCTGCGCTACTACAACAACCTCACGCAGTCACAGATCAGCGCCGAGCTGGGCGTCTCACAGATGCACGTGTCAAGGCTTCTGGCCCGTAGCTTCGCCCGTCTCCGATCCGCAAACAGGATCGATGCCTAACCAGAACGGGTAGAACACTCGAAGTCCGGTTCGGGCGGCCCACCCCGCCGACGAACGCTCGCCAACTGGTCAGACGTCACAAAGACTTGTCGATATGTCACTACAGCGTGTTGCCGACATGTGACATTCTGCGGAAACCGAGTTTGCCGTGGCCTCGCCTCCGGTATTCAGGTGGGGGCTGCGTTCCTCCGATGGTCGCGGCTCGACGCGACCGTCCGCGACCTCAAGGGGGTGGCATGTCCGAAGAACAGGGCAGCTCGAAGGTGCTCACGCTCACGAAGGGCGCACCCGCACCTGTTGCGCCCGCTGCACCCGTTGCGCCCGTCAGCTCGCCGGAAGCCATCGACACCCGTACGCTGTCCCGCTCCCTGTTCCTGCGGCTGTCCGCGCTGGCGCCCGGTCCCGACGGAACGGACGGTCCGGAGCGCGCCTACGTGCGGGACACGCTGATCGAGCTCAACCTCCCGCTGGTGCGGTACGCCGCCGCGCGGTTCCGCAGTCGCAACGAGCCGATGGAGGACATCGTCCAGGTCGGCACGATCGGGCTGATCAAGGCAATCGACCGGTTCGACTGCGAACGGGGCGTGGAGTTCCCGACCTTCGCGATGCCGACCGTCGTCGGCGAGATCAAGCGGTTCTTCCGTGACACCTCGTGGTCGGTGCGCGTTCCGCGCCGCCTCCAGGAACTGCGGCTCGCGCTGACCAAGGCCAGCGACGAACTCGCCCAGAAGCTGGACCGTTCGCCGACCGTGCCGGAGCTGGCCAAGGCGCTCGGCGTCTCGGAGGAGGACGTGGTCGACGGTCTGGCCGTCGGCAACGCGTACACCGCGTCCTCGCTGGACTCGCCCTCGCCCGAGGACGACGGCGGCGAGGGCTCGCTCGCCGACCGGCTGGGGTACGAGGACTCGGCGCTGGAGGGCGTCGAGTACCGCGAGTCGCTCAAGCCGCTGCTGGCCAAACTACCGCCGCGCGAACGGCAGATCATCATGCTGCGGTTCTTCGCCAACATGACCCAGTCACAGATCGGCGAGGAGGTCGGCATCTCACAGATGCACGTCTCGCGCCTGCTGACCCGTACGCTCGCCCAGCTCAGGGAAGGGCTCATCGCCGACTGACCGCCATGGCCCGCCGCACCGCGGCACAAGGGTTTCCATTTGACAACCCGTCAGTCACACTGGCGCGATGCGACGTCGGATACTCCACTCGACCGGCCGCCGGGGCACCGTGATCGCCGCCTCGGCGGCCGTGCTGTGTCTGGGCGGTGCGCTGGCCGCCTGCGGTGGCGGAGCGGCGGGCGACGGCTATGTGGCGGTGGGTGCGGCTGGGCCGGAGGCCGGACGCACACCGTCCGGGGCGGTTGCGCCGTCGGGGAAGGTGACGCTGATACCGCTGGACAGGAGCGGCAGCGGGGCCTCGCCGGGCGCCTCAGCCAGTGGGCGCGGTTCCGGGAACGAGGGTTCGAGAGGGGACGGAGGCGACGCCCGGGGGTCTGGGGGCGGCGAAGAAGTCGTAGGCCCCGGAAGCGCTGGGGGCACGAGCGGCGGAGGCGGTGGGACGACGGGCGGCGCCTCCCGTCCGGACGGTTCGGATGGTTCGGGTGGTTCGGATGGTTCGGGTGGTTCGGACGGCACGGGCGGTCCTGGCCCTGGTGGCTCGAACGGTCCGGATGACCCCGGCGGCGGTACGGGCGGTGGGTCCACGGACCCTTCGGCGCCGCCGACCCCCGGCCCGTCCACACCGGGCGGCCCGGCCGTGCTGGTGGTCGGTGCTCCCGAGCGGGCGGCCGCCGAGGAGCGCTGGTGCGAGAAGGTGACCGTGGAGTTCCGGAACACCGGGGGATCGCCGGCCCGCGCGGGTACCGTCACCTTCGCCACCCACATCATCGGCGGGCTGGGGGTCGACTGGGCGACGGTCGAGTCGTCCGCGCCGCTACCGACGCCGATCGACGCGGGAGCGGCGCGGACGAGGACGTACACCGTCTGCGTGGACGCCTGGCGGGTGCCCCTGGGAATGCACGTGGAGACCCGCGGCGTCACCGCCGTACTGAAGTGACGCCACGGCCGTACTCAAGCGACGCCGTGGCCGTACTGAAGCGACGCCATGGACCGGAACGACACCACGGCCCGCAGTGGCGCCACCGCCTGAAGTGACGCCACCGCCTACCGAAGCCGTAACGGGTGAAGACCGAAGCCGTGACGGGTGAAAGGTGGAAGCCGGAGGTTACGAGGTACGAGACGCGAGGGACGGGGGAACCGTCGAGCCGGTCAGCCGAGCGCGAGCCAGGCGACCGCCGCGAGGACGACGAGCACCGCGACGACGGTGACGATCACCCCGGTCTTCGGTCCGGACGGGGCGGCGGCCGGCTGTCGGCGCTGCGGCTCGCCCTCGTCGACGAAGGCGCGGAACATCTGGGTGCTGCCGGCCGGGTCGTGGTTGCCGTTGCCCTCGGGGCCCTGGGGGTTGTGTGCCATGGGGCAGGACCCTAGCGAACTCGCCGTTACGGCCCAACCCCCGGGGCACCGCAGCGAGCTGACGGCGGACGGTGTGGCGCGAGGTGCCCCGCGGCGGCCCCCGGAACACACGGCACAACCCACCCCGGAACGGACACCGTCCGCCCCCAGTCCGCCACAGCAGACGGAAGGCGGTCACGACCCCCGGCGCGAAACGGTCGCGATACCGGGTGGACACGTTCACGGCTCCGACGGAGAACGCTCGCGCCTTCGACGGAGAACGGTCGCGGCCCCGGTGGAAATCGGTCGCGACCCCGGTGGGTCCCCGTCCTGACCGTGACACCCGACCGCGGCAGGAGACACACCCGTTCCGAGGAGCCACACCCGTTCCGAGGAGCCACACCCGTTCCGAGCGGCACTCCGCACGCCGGGGCCTTGACCGCTGCTCTACGCAGCCTTTTGCGTTCCTTTACTTCTGCAAGCCCCCTTTCATTTGCCTGCAGCAACCAACGGCTTCTATGGTGATGGTTGCCCTAAGCAACAAGATGCACCGGTGGAATCGCCTGGGGGTCCCATGGCCGCACGGAGTCAGTACGAAGAACTGGCCCGGCATCTGAGCGCGGTCGGGGCCGTCAGACGAGGTGTCGCACGCGTCCTCCCCGCCGAATGCCCGTCCGGTTCCGCCGCCGTACTCGCACTGCTCAGGCAGCACGGCGAGATGCGGATCAGCAGACTGGCCGAGCTACTGGACGTCGACATGTCTGTGACGAGCAGGCATGTCGCCCATGTAGCGGAGCACGGCTGGATCGAACGGTCCTCGGACCCGACGGACAAGCGGTCCCGCATCCTGCGGCTGACCCCGGCCGGACGCGACCTGCTCGGTGACATGAACCGCCGTGTCACCGAGATGTTCGCCCACAACCTCTCCGACTGGTCGGCCGAGGAGGTCGGCCAGCTCAACCGGCTCCTGGCCCGGCTGCGCGACAGCTTCGCCTGCCGCGGTTTCGGTGAATGCGTCCCCGGAACGCACAGCGGCGAGTGCCGTTCGCGGCCTTCCGACGACGACACCGCCGCGCACACCCGTACACCCGTGTAACAGAAGCAAAGACAAAGGAACTCTATGGCTACGACCACACCGACCGGTGTGCGGGGCGGCCACGCCAAGCACGGGGGGTCCCCCGATCCCTCGTCCGGCGCGCCGATGACTCACCGGCAGATCATGGAGGCACTGGCCGGGCTGATGCTCGGCATGTTTGTCGCGATCCTGTCGTCGACGGTCGTCTCCAACGCCCTGCCGCAGATCATCTCCGACCTCGGCGGCGGCCAGAGCGCCTACACCTGGGTCGTCACGGCCTCGCTGCTGGCGACGACCGCCACCACCCCCCTGTGGGGCAAGCTCGCGGACCTCTTCAGCAAGAAGCTGCTGGTCCAGGCGTCCCTCATCATCTACGTCGCGGGCTCGGTCGTCGCCGGTCTCTCGACCAGCAGCGGCATGCTGATCGCCTGCCGCGTCGTCCAGGGCATAGGCGCCGGCGGTCTCTCCGCCCTCGTGCAGATCGTGATGGCGACGATGATCGCCCCCCGTGAGCGCGGTCGCTACAGCGGATACATCGGTGCGGTGTTCGCCGTCGCCACCGTCGGTGGTCCGCTGCTCGGCGGTGTCATCACCGACACCAGCTGGATGGGCTGGCGCTGGTGCTTCTACGTCGGTGTGCCGTTCGCCGTCATCGCGCTGATCGTGCTCCAGAAGACGCTGAAGCTCCCGGTCGTGAAGCGTGAGGTCAAGGTGGACTGGGCGGGCGCGTTCCTCATCAGCGCCGCCGTGTCACTGCTGCTGCTCTGGGTGACCTTCGCGGGCGACAAGTACGACTGGCTCTCCTGGCAGACCGCCGTGATGGTCCTCGGTTCCCTCGCGCTCGCCGTGATCTTCGTCGTCGTCGAGACCCGGGCCGCCGAGCCGATCATCCCGCTGCGCCTCTTCCGTAACCGCACCATCACGCTGGCCTCGCTGGCCTCGCTGTTCGTCGGTATCGCGATGTTCGCGGGCACCGTGTTCTTCAGCCAGTACTTCCAGCTGGCGCGCGGCAAGTCGCCGACGATGTCCGGTCTCATGACGATCCCGATGATCGCCGGCCTGTTCATCTCCTCGACGGTCTCCGGCCAGGTCATCACCAGGACCGGCCGCTGGAAAGCATGGCTGGTCAGCGGTGGCGCCCTGGTCACCGCGGGCCTCGGGCTGCTGGGCACCATCCGCTACGACACGGCGTACTGGCACATCGCGCTCTACATGGCGGTGATGGGCCTCGGCATCGGCATGATGATGCAGAACCTGGTGCTCGCCACGCAGAACCAGGTCGCCCCGTCCGACCTCGGTTCGGCCAGTTCCGTCGTCACCTTCTTCCGGTCCCTCGGCGGTGCGGTCGGTGTCTCGGCGCTGGGCGCCGTGCTGGGCACCCGTGTCACCCACTACGTCAATGACGGCCTCAAGGCGCTCGGCCCCGAGGGTGCCGCTCTGGGCCACGGCGGTACGGGCGGGGGAATCCCCGACCTGGACAAGCTGCCCGCGCCGTTCCGCGAGGTCATGGAGAGCGCCTACGGGCACGGTGTCGCCGATGTCTTCCTGTACGCCGCGCCGGCCGCGCTGGCCGCCTTCCTGATCACGATCTTCATCAAGGAGGTCACGCTGAAGACGAACGCCGCCAAGGCCGCACCGGTCACGGACGGGAACCCTGCCGTCGAACAGGCCGGTGGCGCCGAGCACCCCGGTGCCGCCGAGCGCACCGACGCCCCGGTTCCGGTCCCTGCCACGGGCGTCGCTGTCGCGACCACGCCCACGAACGCGGCCCAGGCCGCTCCCGACCCGACCGCAGCCACGGACGCCACCCTGGCGACTCCGGTCGCCTCCGTTCAGGGCACGGTCGTGCACGGCGTGGTGCGTGGTGCGGAAGGTGCGCCCGTCGCCCGGGCCGCCGTCACGCTGATCTCGCTCGTCGGCCGCCAACTGGGGCGCGCCGCGGCCCAGGCCGACGGCAGCTACGCGCTGGACGCGCCGGGCACCGGCAGCTACGTGCTGATCGCGTCCGCCGACGGCTTCCACCCGCAGGCGTCGACCGTGGTCGTCGGTGACGAGCCGCTGTCGTACGACATCCTGCTCTCCGGCACGAGCGGCCTCACCGGAACCGTCCGGGCCGCCGGGACCGCGGCGCCGGTCGAGGGCGCCGTGGTCGTCGTCACCGATGTGCGCGGCGACGTGCTGGCGACCGGCAGCTCCGGGGGGACCGGCGAGTTCGCCTTCGGCGAGCTGGTCCCCGGTCCGGTGACCGTCGCGGTGAACGCCGCCGGGTTCCGTCCGCTGGCCCTGCCGGTGGAGATCGGTGGCCAGGGCGTCACCCGGATCGAGGCTGCGCTGCAGTCCGGCGCCCTGGTGCGCGGTGTCGTACGGGCCGGTTCCGCCCGGCGTCCGCTGGCCGACGCCCGGGTCACCCTGGTCGACGCGGCGGGCAACGTGGTCGCCACGTCGACGACCGGGGAGGACGGGGTGTACGCCTTCACCGACCTGGACGCGGGCGAGTACACGGTCGTCGCGACCGGCTACCCGCCGGTGGCCGGCGCGCTGACCGTGACGGGTCCCGGCGTCGACGGCCACGACGTCGAACTCGCCCACCACGGCGAGTGAGGAGGCCCGGCGGCGGCCCGCGACAGCGCGGGACCTGCCGCCGGATCTCTCACCGCAGACCCCTGGCGGGTCGGCGTCCCGAGCGGAGACGCTGTACCGGCCGGTGGAAATGGGCCCCGGTGGCGGGGACGGCAGGCAGGGGACGGCCGGCCGGTCCCGCCCCGGGGCCCGACTCATTGAGTCACCGACTCATTGAGTCACTGGTTCACTGAGTCACCGGCTCACCGAGTCACCGGCTCACCGAGTCCGAGTCACTCGCCAGGTCCGAGTCGCTGGGTCGGGGTCGCCGGGGCCGGGTCACAGGGTCCGATTCGGTGAGTCCGAGTCGGTGAGTCCGAGTCGGTGAGTCCGAGTCGGTGACTCACCGAGTCCTTGAGCAAGGAGAGAGAACGGGATGGGACTTCGCGCACAGGTACGGACGCGGGACGGCTGGGCGGTCCAACACGCGGTCGTGACGGTCACCGACATGACCGGCGCGCAGGTGCTGCGGGCCACCGCCGACGAGGACGGGAGGGTGCGGACGGACACCCCCCTGTCGGCCGGCGCGTACACGGTGATCGTCACCGCGGTCGGGTACGCCCCGGCCGCCTCCACCGCGCTCGTCACGGCGAGCGGGCGCGTCGAGGCCGGCACGGTGGTGCTGGCTCGGCAGGGCGGAGTGGAGCTGCCGCCGCCGGGCGCCTGGTCGCTGGACCCTGCGCACTGCTCGGTCGCCGCGGTCGCGCAGCACCTGGGCATCTCCAGCGTGCGGGGCCGGTTCACCGAATTCAGCGGCCGCATCGAGATCGCGGACGAGGTCCACCGGTCCCGGGTCGACGCCGTCATCACCGCGGCCAGCATCGACACCGGCAACCACATGCGGGACAAGCACCTGCGCTCGCCCGACTTCCTGGACGCGGACCGCTTCCCGGAGATCACCTACCGCTCCAACGGAACGACCCCGTCGGGACCCGACCGCTGGACCGTCCATGGCGTGCTGTCCATGCGCGGCATCGACCGGCCGGTCGATCTGGACCTGAGCTACCTCGGAACGGGACCCGACCCGTGGGGCGGGGTGCGCGCGGCGTTCAGCGCCACGGCGGAGCTGCGGCGCGACGACTTCGCCATGAACTACAACCAGGTGCTGCAGGCAGGCATCTCGGCAATCGGTACGACGCTGCGGGTGGAACTCGACATCCAGGCCGTGCAGGGCGAGTCGCTGCCGTCGTAGCCGACGGGCGGGACAGGAGCCGATGGGCGGGACAGGACAAGAGAAAACGGGGCGGGAGGGGGCCTTCACCATCCCGCACCGACCGAGGACCGGCCCCACTGCTCACGGCCCTGTCCCGCCTCTCGTCCGTCCGCCTCTCGTCCCCTCGTCCGCCGCGTCTCCTCGTTCTCTCGCTGCCCCGGGCCCCGGCCTGCCGCTACTGCTCGCGAGCCTGCTCGCGGCCCCTCTCGCGGGCCTGTGCCCGGATCGCCTCGATGCCGGCGATCAGCAGGTCCAGGGCGTAGGTGAAGTCCCGGTCGCGCATCTCCTCGACCGTGTCACCGCCGCGGGCGTCCGCCATCTTCTCCGAGGACTCGAGCATCTCGTCGAACCCCGGCTGGCCGCGGACCGCACTCATGGACTGCTGGTAGTACTCCTCCTGGGTCAGTCCCGCGTTCGCGCTGCGCTGTGCGAAGTGGCCCTCGACGGTGCCGAATCCGTACACGAACTGGAAGACCGCGGAGAGCGCCCCCGCCTGGCGTTCCAGCGGCAGGCCGGTCGCCCGGATCACGTCCAGGACGGCGTTCGACATCGCCCTCGCCTGCGGGCCGATGTTGAGGAAGTGCCCGGCGAGGTGCGAGACCCAGACGTGACGGACGATCAACTCCCGGTACTGCTCGGCGAGTCCACGCAACCGGTCGTGCCAGTGCGTGTCCTCGCGCGGGGGGCTGATCTCGCTGTGGACGGAGTCGAGGGCCAGTTCCAGCAGATCGTCCTTGTTGTCCACGTACCAGTAGAGGGACATGGCGGTGACACCCAGCTCGGCGGCGAGGCGGCGCATGGAGAACTTGTCGAGCCCCTCGGCGTCCAGCAGCCGCACCGAGGCCGCGACGATCCTTTCCCGGTCGAGACCGGTCGGCTGGTCCGTTCTGCGGGTGCGCGACGGTGGCCGCTGCTCCAGCCACACGCTGGTCCTGGCGGGGTCCTTCACACGGTCGGCCGTGGACACCATGGCGCACTCTCCTCGTCTTGCCGGCGGGGCGGAACCGGTCCCGTACGCGTGCACCCGCGCGAACGATGGACGCGCGAAGCGAACGTGTACGCGCGAAGCGGATGCGTACACGAAGCGGATGCGTACGGTCCGATGCGCCCCGCCACCGATGCTATGCCGCCGCCCCGGCCTCGACGGACTCCGTCCGGAGGGACTCCGCCCGCTCCGCACGGCGCAGGAGCGCCGCGGCCAGCAGGCCACCGGCCAGCACCGCCACCGCTCCGGCCAGCTGACTGGTCTCCAGGCCCGAGGCGAAGGCGTCGGTGATCCGTGCCCGTTCACCGGCGTCGGGGGCCGCGGCGAGCGCGACGGGCAGCGAGGCGGCGCCCACCGCAGCGGGCACGAGTGACGCGAAGCGCGAGTTGAGCACCGCGCCGAGGACGGCGACGCCCAGACCGTTGCCGAATTCGGCGAGCGTGCCGTTGACCCCGGCGCCCACGCCTGCCTTCTCCGGCGGAATGGCGCTCATGATCGCGTTGGCCATGGCAGGCATGGCGAGCGCGATGCCCGCGCCCATCACGACCAGGCCGAGCAGCATGCCGCCGTAGCCCTCGCCGCCGAGCAGAGCGACCGAGGCGAGCCCGGCGGCCAGCAGAGTCATCCCGGCCACGATGGTGAGGGGCGTGCCCAGCTTGGGCACCATCCTGGCACCCAGTCCGAAGAGGTTGAGGACGACGACGCTCAGCGCCAGCGGAGCGGTGCGCAGACCGGCCTCCAGGGGCCCGTAGCCGAGGACGAACTGAAGCTGCTGGGTGAGCAGGAAGAGCGAGCCCCCCATCCCGAAGGCGACGAGGATCGAGCCACCGACGGCCCCGACGAACTTCTGGTTGCGGAAGAAGTGCATGTCCAGCATCGGGTACGGAATGCGCAGCTCCCACAGCACGAACCCGGCGAGGACGACGACTCCGACGACGGCGGTCAGCAGGACCGGGCCGGACGTCCAGCCGTGTTCCGGCCCGGAGATGATCGCGTACACGACGGACGCCATGCCGATCGTGGAGAGCAGCGCGCCGAGCAGGTCGGGGCGGTCGCCGGCGGCGTTTTTGGACTCCGGTACGAGCCGGGCCACGGCGACCAGGCCGAGGACGGCGACGGGGATGTTGATCAGGAAGATCGCGCCCCACCAGAAGTGGTCGAGCATCACCCCGCCGATCAGCGGACCGATGGCGAAGCCGAGCGAGTTGACGGTCGCCCAGATACCGATCGCCCTGACCCGCTCGCTCTCGTCGAAGATCTGTACGACGACGGCGAGGGTCGTGGTCATCAGCAGCGCGCCGCCGATGCCCATGCCCGCCCGCGCGGCGATCAGCTGTGCGGACGACTGCGCCAGTCCGGCCGCCAGCGAGCCGATACCGAACACGGCGAGCCCGATGATCAGCATCTTCTTTCGGCCGTAGCGGTCGGCGGAGCTGCCCGCCGTGAGCAGCAGGCCCGACTGGACGAGCGAATAGGCGTTGATCATCCACTGCACATCGGCGGTGGACGCGTCCAGCTCCCGGGTGAGGGAGGGGATCGCGACGTTGAGGACGGTGTTGTCGAGCAGCACGGTGAGCTGGGCGAGGCAGATGACGCCGAGGATCAGCCAGCGCTGCGGATGACTGGGCGGCGAGAGGTGGTTCTGCTCGGCGGCGGTCGCCGTCATGCGGACTCCAGGTGCCTTATACGGTGTACGAGCAATCGTCGTACACCGTATAACTCTCCTCTTACGGCGTACAGGTCATTTGAGCAGTGTCGACTTTGGAGTGGTGTCGACGCGAACGACGCCAAGCCCCCGCACCGGGAATCGGTGAACGGGGGCCAGTGATACGGCATCGGGGGCCGAGGATCCGGCCCCGCGGGACGTGGCCCGCCCACCGCGCGGCGACGGACCCCTACTCGCCCGGCTTGATGAGGTACCCCGCCCCGCGCCGGGTGTGGATCATCCGTGAGCGGCCGACGTCGATCTTCTTGCGCAGGTACGAGATGTACAGCTCGACGACGTTCGCCTGCCCGCCGAAGTCGTAGTTCCATACGCGGTCGAGGATCTGAGCCTTGCTCAGCACCCGTCGCGGGTTGCGCATCAGGAAGCGCAGCAGCTCGAACTCGGTGGCCGTGAGGTGGATGGACGTGCCGCCCCGGCTCACCTCCCGGCTGTCCTCGTCGAGGACCAGATCGCCGACGACGAGCGACGAGTCGGCGCGTACGGCCGCCGCCGCACCGGAACGCCGGATCAGCCCGCGCAACCGGGCCACGACCTCCTCCAGACCGAACGGCTTGATGACGAAGTCGTCGCCACCGGCGGTGAGCCCGGCGATCCGGTCCCCCACCGCGTCGCGCGCCGTCAGGAACAGCACGGGCACCCCGGACAGCTCCTGCCGCAGCCCGCCGAGCACGGCGGATCCGTCCGCACCCGGCAGCGTCACGTCGAGGATCACCACATCGGGCCGGAAGTCCCGCGCCATCCGCACGGCCCCGGCCGCATCGCCGGCGCTGCGCACCTCCCAGCCCTCGTAGCGCAACGCCATGGAGAGCAGTTCGGTGAGCGCCGCCTCGTCGTCCACGACGAGTACGCGGACAGGGGTGCGGTCGGCCCTCGGCGCTTCGGAGCGTTCCGGGGACAGTTCGGTACGGCCCAGGGGCGAGGTCGTCGTCGTCATGCCTCAACCCTGTGAGGCTCCTCTGAGAGGCTTCTTTCCCCAATCTGTGAATTTTCTGAGAAAACGCGTCCTCCCGCACGGCGCACTTCGCACACGGCGGCTCCCCCGCAACACGCCACGCACTGCCTGCGTGTCCGTCCGCGCGCCTCACACCCCTGCGAACAGCGCCCTCGCGTTCCCGTAGCAGACCGCCCGCAGCCAGTCGTCGCCCAGCTCCAGCCGTTCCAGCGCGTGCAGTTGGTGCACGTACGGATACGGGATGTTCGGGAAGTCCGTCCCCAGCAGGATCCGGTCCCCGAGCGCCGCGAGCCGCCCACGTTCCGCCGCCGGGAACGGACTCAGGTCCCGCGTGAAGTCCGTGAACGCCATCGTCGTGTCGAGCCGCACCTCCGGGTACGTCTCGGCCAGCGCCAGGAACTCGGTGTACTCCGGCATCCCCATGTGCGCCACGACCAGCCGCAGCCGCGGGTGCCGGGCGAGGAGCCGGGCGACCGGCGCGGGCCCGGTGTGCCGGCCGGGCGCCGGTCCGGAGCCGCAGTGGGTCACCACCGGGGTCCCCGCCTCGGCGAGCAGCCCCCACACCGGATCCAGCAACGGGTCGCCGGGGTCATACGCACCGACCTGTACATGCGCCTTGAAGACCCTGGCCCCCGCCTCCACCGCCTCGCGCACGTACCCTTCCACGCCCTCCTCCGGGAAGAAGGTCGCGGTGTGCAGACAGTCCGGCACCCGGCCCGCGAAACCGGCCGCCCACTCGTTCAGCCACGCGGCCATCCCCGCCTTGTGCGGGTAGAGCATCGAGGTGAACTGCCGCACGCCGAACGAGCGCAGCAGCGCGAGTCGTTCGTCCTCCTCGTGCCGGTACGCGATCGGCCACTCCATGCCCGTCAGCGGGCCGGCCGAGTCGAAGTACGCCCAGACCTTGCGCAGCACCCGCTCCGGCATGAAGTGGGTGTGCACATCGATGATCCCGGGCAGCCCCAGCCGTTCCCAGAACCGGACGACGTCGTCGGCGTGACCTTTCACAGCACGCTCCTTCCTTCCGTGCGGAACCGCACGGACTCGTGCGGCGCCGCCCGGACTCGTATGGCCGCACGCTCGTGTGGACCGTGCGGACCCGTCTCGTATGGACCCGTGCGGACCCGTCTCGTATGGACCCGTGCGGACCCGTCCGGTCCGGACCTGTGGAACCGTCCGGACGTGGGCGGCCCCGTGCGGACCTGTGTGGGCTCCTATGCCTTTCATCCGGGCGGACCCGCGCCGGCCACGCCCGGACCTGCCCGGCCCCGTCCACACCCGCCCGGACCCGACGATCTCAGAACAGTCCGTCCTGCACGGCACCGCCCCCGACGCCGGCCACCGGCACGCCGACCCCCGCACGCGCGTCGGCGTCCGTCAGCTCCCACCCGGTCATCAGCCGGGTGTCCAGCACCACGACCCCGTCCACCGCCGTCTCCAGGTGCAGGTCAGGACCGGCCGCCGCCACCAGCCGCCCCGCGACCGCACCCCCGTCCACCAGCTCGGTGACCGCGCACGTCACCTCGACCGCGCCGCCCAGCCCGAACAGCGCGGCATGGTCGACCACTTCGAACGGCAAGCGCTCCAGCGTCTCCGGCCACCCCGCCCCCTCCAGCGCCACGGCCCGCCCGTACAGCTCCGCCACCTCGGTCCGCCGTTCCCTCTCCCCCGGCAGCACCGCGCGCACGGCCCGCTTCGCGGCGTACGGGATCCGGTCCGGCACCCCGAGCGCCGACCGCAGCAGCTCCTCGGTCCGCCGCGCGGCCATCAACGGCCCCCGGCCCAGCCAGCTGAACACCAGGGCCCCCTGCTCCCGCAGCCGCGCCGCCTTCCGCTCCTCGGCGGTGATGCCGACCTTCACCATCCCGGGCCCGAACCAGGCGAGGTACACGCGGTACGTCCGGGGGTCGTCGGCGATGGTGTCGGCCGCCACCGAGTGCGCCCGGTCCAGCCGCGCACACTCCGGGCACCGTGCCCCCGTGCTCCTTCCCGGGACCACCGCCCCCACCGGACACGCGTGCCCGCGCGCGCCGATGCACCGTCGCAGCCCCACGGCCCGGAACCCGAGTTCCGTCCCGTACGCGAGCGCGCTCGCCCGCACCGTCCCGGCCCGGCACCAGCCGAGGGAGGGAGCGCCGTCCTCCGTCAGCCATCGCAACCCCGTGCACTGCCAGCCCATGGGTGAACTCCGGACGTTCGCGGACGATGAGAGATCCCGCGATGCTACCGGGCAGCGGATGACGAGAACCGGGTGAAGATCGGCCGCGACCGCCGCATCCTCCCGGCCTGGGTGGACGAGTGCGCCCAGGGCGTCACCACCGACGCCGAGGGGTGGGCTGCGTGACCGGCGAGCGCGGCAACGAAAGAAGGGTCCCAGGGGGACCTCCACCCGTACAAGAACGGCTACGCGGCCCGCGTCCGGGTCGCCAAGCCGGACGGGAAGCGGGCCAGAAGTACGCCTACGGCTCTCCTCCGCCCTTCACGGATCGCGATGACGAGGGAGGTCCGCCGAGGCAAGCGAGGAAAGCGAGGAAGAAGTACGCGGCGCGATCGGCAAGCGGTCCGACACGATGGGTGGCACCGCCTCACACGGTTGCTGCACTTCGCTGCTGTACGGACGACGCCAGAGGCCCCTTGGGCCTCTGGCGTAGGTGTAGCGCACCAGCCTCCACCCTCGTCGCGCGGGGGGACGGTCCGGGACCCATGGTCCACCATGGCGCAACGCCCTGCTGGAGGTCACTCGCGGTCCCTAGGAACGTTCGCCGTCTCCGGAAGAACGGCGGCCACGGCCGGTCCCACCGACGGTTTCATGGATGGGACCTTCTTTTCGGGGGTCCGCGTGGTGGGTCAGCACCTTCATGATCTCCGAGGCCAGCACTTCCGACAGAGCGGGCGCGAGAGCTTCTGCCAGTGCGGTCGCGAGGGTCTGCGCGAAAAGCACCCTTTCCAGTTCCGAGGAACGGGAGGGCGGCTGGGACAGGGACGCCACGGCCGCTTCCATCAGGGCTCCTGCCAGCGGGTCCTTTCCATGCTTGACGCCCATGCCGGTGTGGGGGATTCCGGCATCACGCACCATTTCATCGAAGATCTCGTCGATGAAAGTCTCCAGGGGATCCCGTTCCGATTGTCCGCCGGACTCAGCTGCCATTGTCGGTCCTCATGTCCTCATGTCCTCATGTCTCGTTTTCTCCATGGGACCCGCCCCCCGATTCCGGGCGACTGCAAGTACCGGGGGGCAGGGATGTCGCCGTTCTCGTTCAGCGGCACATCAGCGCAGCGAGCAGGAGGGGCTGCTCGATCAGCGAATCACCACGCTCCTCACCACGACGGCGCGCGAGCGCGGCGAGCAGAAGCGGATGCTCGATCACCGACTCCTCACCGCCCTCCTCACGGCGGCGGCGCATCAGCGCTGCCAGCAGGAGGGGGTGCTCGATCAGCGAATCACCACGCTCCTCACCACGACGGCGCGCGAGCGCGGCGAGCAGAAGCGGATGCTCGATCACCGACTCCTCACCACGCTCCCTACGACTCTGCATGAGCGCCGCGAGCAGAAGCGGGTGCCCGATGCCCGACCCCTCACCGCGCTCCTCACGACGACGGCGCGCGAGCGCGGCGAGCAGAAGCGGATGCTCGATCACCGACTCCTCACCACGCTCCTTACGACTCTGCATGAGCGCCGCGAGCAGAAGCGGGTGCCCGATGCCCGACTGCTCACCGCCCTCCTCACGGCGACGCGCGAGCGCGGCGAGGAGCAGCGGGTGCTCGATGATCGGTTCCTCACCACGCTCCTCGCGACGCGCCAGAAGCGCGGCCAGCAGGAGCGGTCCGAAGGCGGATTCCTCGCTCGGCTCTTCCTGGCCTGCCCCGGCCTTTTCTCGAGTGGGGGTCTCCGTCGTTGCCGTCATGGCTCTCTCTTTCTTCGACGCATGACTCGGCGGAGTGCTCGGCTGTCACACGCTCCGCGCTCCGCCCTTCAGCCTCATCGTCGAAGCGCGCGAAGCCGACCGCACTTCGATCATGTGTCAGATGGCTGCATGGTTCCCGATAACTCGCGGTATTCGAAAAATCGCGGTATTCGAAAACGATGGTTACGGCGCGCAGAAATGAGAGAAAAACACGGTTCCAGCCTGGCCACGCAGAGTGCGATGTCGTGGCGGCACCGGCCCGAAAAGGGCCGGCCGTTCCGCGCGACAGAGCACCGGAGTGCAGCGACCCACTACGACCGGACCCACCCACTCGCGGATCACCCGGCCGACCCACAGCGGTGCCCACCCAACACCGCACCCTCTCGGCCTTCCTGACGTACTGGCTCGACTCGATCGTGAAGCCCCATCTGGCCCCGCTGTCGTACATCTCGTACGAGGGATACGTGCGGCTCCACATCTCCCCGCACCTTGGCGCGAAGCGGCTGGACAAGCTCACCGTGCGAGATGTGCGGGAATGGCTCACCACGCTGGGAGCCCTCTGCCAGTGCTGCGCTGTCGGGGACTGCTGCGAGTCGTACCCGTCCCGTCGGGTGGTCCAGGGTGCCCGTGACGCGCTTCGGGCCGCGCTGACGCACGCGGTGGGCGAGGAGGAGATCAGCAAGAACGTCGCCTGGCTGGTGAAAGTCCCCAAGCCTCGCCGTCGCCGGATCAAGCCGTGGTCCGTCGCCGAAGCGGGCCGGTTCCTCGCGGACGCGGCCGATCGGGACGATCACCTCTTCGCGGCCTGGATGCTCGTGCTGTGCCTCGGGCTCCGTCGGGGTGAGGTGCTTGGGCTGACGTGGAAGTCGATCGACTTCGAGACCGGCGAACCGTACGTGGACCACCAGATCCAGCGAGCCGGACGGAAGCTTCTCCACCCGGAGACCAAGACCGAGGAGTCGGACGACTTCCTGCCCCTCCCCGCCGTCTGCCTCAAGGCTCAGCGGATGCGCCGCGCCCGGCAGACCGGGGATCGGAAGGCGGCCGGCGAACTGTGGCAGGACGACCGCGGTTGTCGGACGCGATGGGCGGCACCAGTTGACGCGGTTGCTGTACTTCGCTGCTGCACGCCCCTGAAACGCAAGAGGCCCCGGATCTCTCCGGGGCCTCTCACCTGTGTGCACTCGGCAGGATTCGAACCTGCAACCTTCTGATCCGTAGTCAGATGCTCTATCCGTTAAGCTACGAGTGCTTGTGCTTCCCGGGTTTTTCTTCCCGGTCGGCGTTGCGGGAACAACATTACATGACCTGCGCCGTAGCGCGAAATCCATTAGCCGCATCGCCTCTGACCTGCGAAAACGCCCCGTTCTGCGGTGCTCTGCGGGCGGGGCGCGCCCGTACGCGATCACGGTGGATCACGGATCCGTCCACCCCGGACCGCTCGCCGAACCACCCGCAGGACCGTTCGAGGACGGTCGAGGACGGTCGAGGGTGAGGGAGAGCATCCGGAGACCGCTGAGACGCCGAGGCCCCGGAAATACGATCGAAGCCCCGTGCCGTCGGCACGGGGCTTCGATGGTGAAAGCGGAGGCGGAGGGATTTGAACCCTCGATGGGGTTTAAGCCCCAAACCGCATTAGCAGTGCGGCGCCATAGACCGGACTAGGCGACGCCTCCAGTACACACCTCGCGCGAGCGCGAGTGGTGTATGCAGATGATGACACAGTTAAGCGTCGTGTCACCAATCGCTGCCTACGGTACTAGGCAGTCGGGCGCGAGGGCAAAGCGCCCCGGGGTGCGCAACGTCGTGGCGCGAGGCGCGTTAGTCGGGAGGGAGGCACCGGCCTCCTGTTCGCCGTTCTTCCGTTCGTCAGGCCGTTCTTCGAAGGTGCGCGAGAAAGCGCGCACCCTCGGAGGGCCCGAGCACAGGAGCCCGCCATGCTGCGCCGCCTCACTCTCACCGCCATCGTGTCCCTCGCCGTACTGTCCGCCGCCGCGCCGGGCGCCGCGGCGGCCTCCGGACCCCTCCCGCTCCTGCCACTGCCACAGGGCGAGGACGACGCCCGGACGCGGCTGACGGTGACGGTCTCGGAGGCGGGAGATCCCTCGGCCGAGGGCGTCTTCGAGCTGGAGTGCGCCCCCGCGGGCGGCGACCACCCGGCGGCGGAGCCGGCCTGCGACCGGCTGGCGGAGCTGGCGGACGAGGGCACGGACCCGTTCGCACCGGTGCCTCGGGGCGCGATGTGCACCCAGCAGTCCGGCGGTCCGGCCACCGCCCGGATCACCGGCACCTGGCGGGGGCGGCACGTCGACGCCGTCTTCAGCCGGGCCGACGGCTGCGAGATCTCCCGCTGGAACAACCTGCGGCCGGTGCTCCCCGGGATCCGGTGAACCACGCCCGGTCCGGCGCCCGGGGAGCGGTGCCGGACCGGCGCCCGGGGAGCGGTGCCGATCGTCCGGTCCGGCGCCCGGGGAGGGGCGTCCGGACCGCTCCCCCGCCGGGCGCCCCGCACGGTGTCGACGGGTCGGCGCGGCACACCGTGTCCACCGGACCTTGGTGAGAGCTCCTCCTCATCCGCCGCCCCGCGCTCCTCCCCTGCCTTTAGACTCCTTCCGTGACAGCACGCGGCCCGAGGGGCAAGATGGGGCCCGCTGTCGGCAAGGTGCGGTAACCAGGGAGGAAGCGTCTCGTGAGCAGCAGGCCGTCCCGAGGCACTGCTCGCCTCGCAGCCATACTCGATGCCCTCCCCGACGGGCTGCTGCTCGTCAACTGCAATGGCACGGTCGTCAACGCGAACACGATCGCCCTGGAAATGTTCGAGACTCCGGGCACCGCGCTCGTCGGGCGCGGACTTCTCGACCTGCTGCCGGAGTTCGACTCCCGTCTCATCCCCGGTTCGATGCGTCGGCCCGATTCCGCCGCCGACGACCGCGGTCGTACGAAGCCGACGCGGATGACCGCGCGCCGGACCGACGGCGCCGAGTACCCGGTCGAGGTCACCAGCGCCGGACTGGAGGACGGGCACGCCGCGTACAACGACTTCCAGGGCGGTTACGGCGGCGGCTACACCGGTGACGAACTCCTGATGATCGTCGTACGGGACCTGTCGGGGACCGTCGACACCGAGGCCGAGCTGGCCCGTTCGCAGCGGCAGACGGAGATGATCCTGCGGGCGGCGGCCGAGGGCGTCGTCGGGACGGACACGGACGGCCGGGTCGTCCTGGTCAACCCCGCCGCCGCGCAGATCCTCGGCTTCCGCGCCAGCGACCTGGGCGGCCGGGAGCTGCACACACTGGTCCTGCACTCGCGGGCGGACGGGGAGCCGTTCCCGTACGACGAGTCGCCGCTCGCCGACACCCTCCGGTCCGGGCGCAAGCACCGGGTGCGCGGACAGGTCCTGTGGTCCAAGAGCGGGGCGCGGGTCCCGGTCGACCTGACCACCGCACCGGTCCGGGACGGGGACCAGTTGGTCGGCGCGGTCATGACGTTCACGGACCGCAGGCCCTACGAGGAGCTCACCAAACGGCACGAGACCGAGGTCGCCGAACTGACCTCGCGCCATACCACCGAGGTCGCCGAGCTCACCGCGAACAGCACCGCCGAAGTCACGGAACTGACGGAACGGCACGAAGCGGAACTGGCCGACCGGGCCGAGCGGTACACGACCGAACTGGAACAGCAGGCCGAGCGGCTGGCGGCGCTGACCGCCCGGCACACCCAGCTCACCGCCGTGCTCGGCGGGGCGTTGCGCGGACCGCTGGAGGAACTGCGCGGCGAACTCTCCACGCTCGCCGCCGACCCGGCCGGCCAGCTGTGGCCGGAGGCCAACCAGATCCTGCATCACCTGGCAGCGGGCTACGCCCGTATGACCACGCTCGTCGACAACGTGCTCGGCTACCAGCGCCTGGACGCCGGTGAGGAGGAGCTGTCCAAGGCGAACGTGCTGCTCGACTCGGTCGTGACCGCCGGTATCGACGCGGCCGTCGAGCTGATCGGCCCCGGACGCGCCCAGTTCGCGGTGCACGCGCCGCCGATCGAGGCAGAGGTGGACGCGGCCCGGCTGGTGACCGCGCTCGCCCATCTGGTCGCGGACGTCGCCGGGGTCGACTCGACGGGCAAGGCACCGGTGGTACCTGGCGGCGGATACGTCGACTCGACGGTCGTCGTCGCCGCGGCACAGCGCGGTGAGGTCGTACGGATCGAGGTGCGCGGGCCGTACACCGGCGGCGACCCGGTGCACGAGCCGATCGTGCGCGGGATCGTGGCGGCGCACGGCGGCGTGTTGCAGACGCACGAGGTGCCGGGGATGAGCGGCAGCGCGTACGTGCTCGAAGTGCCGTTGGGCACCGGCTCGGGAACGGTGGTGGAGCGGTCGCCCGAGGCGGAGCCCGTGGCCGGGCCACCGCCCGTGCCGGGGACGGGGCCGGAAGCGGAGTCCGGCGCGGAGCCGGTACCGGCGTCGGGGCCGGGGGCCGCTCCGGCGGCGGGCCCGGCGACGGGCGCCGGTCAGGGCGCGCCGGGCAGCGGGCGGCGCCGGGCGCGCCGGTCGTCCACGGACGCGTTCCTGGAGAGCCCTGTGGGCGGTTCGGGGCCGGACGCCGACACGGGCGCCGGTTTTGGTGCCGCTCCCGGTTCCGCCGACGCGTCGGGGGAGACCGCGGCGCCCGCCCCGACCGGGCGGCGCCGGGCGCGCCGTGAGCCGACGGCCGAGGGCGTGCAGGAGACGCACGGCGGTCAGGGCGGTCACGGCGGTCCGCACGACATGATTCCCACCCAGCAGGCCGAGGGGTCCGGGCGCAGGCGCGGGCGGCCGAGTCCGGCCGAATCCGGCCAGTACCCGCTTCCCGCGCAGATGCCCCCGATGCCCCCACTACCCCCTCTTCCCCAGCAGGTCCCGGGGGACCGGGGCCCCGAGCAGGGGCTCCGGGAGCCCGTCGGCGGTCAGCAGGCGCCGGGACAGGCATTGGCCCTGCCCGCGGCGTCGGCTCCGGCCGAGGGCGCGCAGGGCGGCGGTGACCGTCCGCAGCTCGGCCGGACCGTGCCGCCCCAGGGCGTTCCGTCCGAGGCCCCGGTACCGGTGCCCCCCGGGGGTGCGCACCCGGCGCGCCCGGGCGGCGGGAACCAGCTGGCCCTGGCCTCGTCCCCGTCCCAGTCCCCGTCTTCCTCCGGGGCCGTTACCGCCCCCGCCCCCGTCGTCGGCGAGGCACCGGCCGTGGGTACGGGCTCACCGGCCGTCGGCGAGGGTGGCGTGCCCGTCCCGAAGCCGACCGGGCGCCGAGCCCGGCGGACCCTGGCCGCGACGCAGGAGCGGTCCGCGCAGGCCGATCCGGCGAGCCCCCGCACCGCGTTCGCCCTCCCTCCGGCCGACGCGGACCGGGGCGCGCCCCCGGCCGCCGGTGCGGACGCCTCCCTGCCGGGGGGCCACGACGGCGCGCGCCTCGCGCCGGACGACGACCACACACCGCCCCAGGCACACCCCCTGCCGACCGGCCGGCGCCGGGCGCGTCACGCCGACCCCCACCAACAGCCCGGCCAGGACGCCGGACACGGCGTTACGGAAGCCGGTCAAGGCCCCGTACGGCAGCCGGCACAGCCCGGGGATCTGACGGGGAGCGGCATCCCGGGGCAGGGCCCGGCCGGGCCGGGGGGCCCCGGCGAACCGTCCACCGATCAGCCCGGCATCCGGCCCGGCGACGCCCCGGGCCCGGCCTCGGCCGGTCACACCACGCGCGCCACCGGCTTCACGCCCGTGGCGGGCTCCCTCGACACCGACGCAGCCGACCCCGGCGGAACGGCGCCGGGCCGCCCGCACGACATCACCCGGGGGTCGGACGCGGGGAGGCAGCCGCTGCCCGGGGAGGCTCCGACGGCCGACCGTTCGTCGGACACGCACTTGTCGGACACGCAGGGGCGCGCTTTCAGCGTGCGGACGCTCGGCCAGGGTGTGCCGTTCGCCCAGCACCTCGCTCACCAGCCGCATCCGGCGGCCGGTGGCGCCGGACGGCGCCGTAAGCTCGCCACCCCGCCGGAGGAGGAGCGCACCCCACCGCCCTCGGCCCCGCAGCCCACGTCTCCCCGGTCCGCGTCCGCTCAGCCCGCCGCGTCCGGGCCCGGCGCCGCGCAGGGGCCGGTCGCGGCGCCTCCCCAGGGGCAGCCGTCCCAGGGGCAGCCTCCCCAGCGCCACGGGGCTCACGCGGGGCATGGCGCTCACGCGGCACACGCTGCCCACGGGGGGCACGGTCAGGTGCTCGCGCCCCCGGAGGCCGAGGGGCGCGCGTACGCCATAGGGGCGCCCGACGAGGGCGCCGAGGGACCGGAGCCGCTGGACGGACCGGGGGGCGCGGTGGAGGTCGCCAACCGCCCGACGCCGCCGCCGGTCGACGACGAACTGCCCCCGGAGCCGCTGGACAACCCGCGCCGGCTGCTCGTCTGGCCCGCGCCCGACGTCGCCACCCAGCAGGCACTGAGCGACCGCGGCTACCGGCCGGTGATCGTGCATTCGCGCGAGGAGATCGACGCCCAGATCGCGGCGTTCCCGGCCGCGCTGTTCGTCGACCCGCTCACCGGGCCCATCACCCGCAAGGCGCTCCAGTCGCTGCGCCAGGCAGCGGTGGCGGCCGAGGTACCGGTGCTGGTGACGGCGGGCCTGGGCCAGGCTTCACGGGAGGCGGCGTACGGCGCCGACCCGGCCGTGCTCCTGAAGGCGCTCGCCCCGCGCGACAGCGAGCAGCACCCGCCGCGGGTGCTGCTGATCGAGGAGCACGAGGAGATCGCGCTGGCGTTGGCGGAGACGCTGGAGCGGCGCGGCATGCAGGTGGGGCGGGCCGCCACGGACAACGAGGCGGTGACGCTCGCCGGCCGGATGCGGCCCAACCTGGTGGTGATGGACCTGATGCAGGTGCGCCGCCACCGGGCCGGGATCATCGACTGGCTGCGCGCCAACGGCCAGTTGAACCGGACCCCGTTGGTCGTTTACACCTCCGCCGACATGACGGGCTGGGACCTGCCGAAGCTCAGCACGGGCGAGAACGTCCTCTTCCTGGCCGAGCGGTCCACGAGCGACGAGGTGCAGTCGCGGATCGTCGACCTGCTCGCCAAGATCGGTACCAACTGAGGATCGGTACCACGGGCACCGGCGGGGGGGGGGGGGGGGGGGGCGCGGCCCGCCGCCCCCCGCGGGGGGGGGGGGGGGGGGGCCGCCGGCCCCCCCCCCCCCCCCCCCCCCCGCGGGCCGCCGCCGGGGGGGGCCCCCCCCCCCCCCCCCGGGGCGCCGGCGCGCCCCCCCCCCCCCCCCCCCCCCCCCCCCCCCCCGGGGCCGCCGCCCCCCCCCCCCCCCCCCCCCCCCGCTCTGCTCCCCGTCGGCCGGACGGATCAGAGGTGGGTGATGCCCAGCTCACCCTCCGCGTACTGCTTGCGGATCACCTTCTTGTCGAACTTCCCGACGCTGGTCTTCGGCACCTCCGGAATGACCGTCCAGCGCTCCGGCAGCTGCCACTTGGCGATGCCGGACTCGGTGAGGAAGTCCCGCAGCGCCTCGTAGTCGGCGTCGGCGCCGTCCCTGAGCACGACCGTCGCGAGCGGGCGCTCGCCCCACTTGTCGTCGGGCACGGCGACGACCGCCGCCTCGGCCACGGCCGGGTGTGCCATGAGTGCGTTCTCCAGCGAGACGCTCGAAATCCACTCGCCCCCGGACTTGATGACGTCCTTGGCCCGGTCGGTGAGGGTGAGGAACCCGTCCGGGCTGATCACGCCGACATCGCCGGTCTTCAGCCAGCCGTCCTCGCTGAACTTGTCCTCGGGGCGCAGGTCCTCGCCGTCCGCGCCCCCGTAGTACGCCCCGGCGATCCAGGGACCACGCACCTCCAGCTCACCGGCCGACGTGTTGTCCCACGGCAGGTGCGCGCCGTCGGGGCCGACCAGACGCGCCTCGACACCGGCAGGGAAACGGCCCTGGGTGACACGGTAGGGCCACTCCTGCTCCTCGGTCAGCCCGGCGGGCGGGATGGCCATGGTGCCGAGCGGCGAGGTCTCCGTCATGCCCCAGGCGTGGCAGACGCGGACGCCGATCTTGTCGTACGCCTCCATGAGGGACGGCGGACAGGCGGCGCCGCCGATGGTGACGCGGGCCATGGAGGTGAGGTCACGGGGATTGGCGGTGACCTCGGCGATCAGCCCCTGCCAGATGGTGGGGACGGCGGCGGCGTGCGTCGGCCGCTCGCTCTCGATCATGTCGGCGAGCGGTACGGGCTGCAGGAACCGGTCCGGCATGAGCATGTTGACGCCGGACATGAACGCCGCGTGCGGCAGCCCCCAGGCCAGTACATGGAACTGAGGAACCACCACCAGCGTCGTGTCCTTGTCGGTCAGGCTCATCGACTCGGCCATGTTGACCTGCATGGAGTGCAGGTAGATGGAGCGGTGGGAATAGACGACGCCCTTGGGGTCGCCGGTGGTGCCGGAGGTGTAGCACATGGCGGCGGCCTGGCGTTCGTCGATCTCGGGCCAGTCGTAGGTGGTCGGACGGCCGGCGATCAGCTCTTCGTACTCGTGTACCCGGGGCCGCGCACCGTCGAGGAGGGAACGGTCCCCCGGCCCGGTGACGATCACGTGCTCGACCGACGCCAGTCGCGGCAGGACCGGCGCGAGCAGGGGCAGCAAGGAGCCGTTGACGATGACGACCTTGTCGTCGGCGTGCTCGACGATCCAGATCAGCTGTTCGGCGGGGAGCCGGAGGTTGAGCGTGTGAAGCACCGCGCCCATCGAGGGGACCGCGAGGTACGCCTCGACGTGCTCCGTGTTGTTCCACATGAGGCTGGCTATGCGCTGGTCGCCCTCGACACCGACTTCGTCGCGCAGGGCGTGCGCGAGCTGTGCGGCCCGCCGGCCGATCTCGGCGAAGCTGCGCCGCTGCGGCTCTGGTTCGCCGGTCCAGGTCGTGACCTGGGACTTCCCATGAATGGTCATCCCGTGTTCGAGGATGCGGGTCACAGTCAGCGGTACGTCCTGCATGGTGCTCAGCACGGCGTCCTCCCGGTGGGCGCTACGCGGCAGTAGGGTTCCGCCGATTCTGCGCGCATACCAGTTGGTATGTCACTAGTTCCGAGGTCACCAGTTTTCACGGCCGCGGGCTTCGAACTCGGCGAACCAGGGGGTATCGGGCCTGCGCCGACGCGTCAGGGCCACCGGACCGGAGATACCGGACCAGGCACGCCCCGGGGACACCGGACCGGAGTCATCGGACGGGGCCCACCATGGGGACACCGGACCGGAGCCACCAGTCCGGGGACTTGCCCGACCGGACCCACCAGTCCGGGGACACCGGACCGGACTCACCAGCCAGTCCGGGGACTTACCGGACCGGGGTCAGCTCCGGGTCCTCCCTGAGCTTGCCGAGAGCCCGCGACACCGCGCTCTTCACCGTGCCGACGGACACGCCGAGCACCTCGGCCGTCTGAGCCTCGCTCAGGTCCTCGTAGTACCGCAGGACGACCATGGCCCGCTGCCGGTCCGGCAGCTTCAGCACCGCGCGCCACATCGCGTCGTGCAGCGTCTGGTGCTCCGCCGGATCGGGGGTGCCCGGGGCCTCCTGCTCGGGCAGCTCGTCGCAGGCGAACTCCTCGACCTTGCGCTTGCGCCACTGCGAGGTACGGGTGTTGAGAAGGGCCCGGCGGACGTAGCCGTCGAGCGCCCGGTGGTCCTCTATTCGCTCCCACGCGACATAGGTCTTGGTGAGCGCGGTCTGCAGCAGGTCCTCGGCGTCGCTCGGGTTCGCGGTGAGCGAGCGGGCGGCGCGCAACAGTACGGGCCCCCGCGCCCGTACGAACGAGGAGAACGACGGATACGGCGCGTACTGGGCCCGCGAGGCGTGTGGTGCGTGCACAGCGCGCGACGTGTGCGCGGCGCATGAGCCGTGCGGGATGTGTCCCGTGACGGCGGTTCCCCCAGAGGTACCCGTGCGGACTGACGTGGTCATGGCTCCACGCTAGGAGCGGGCGCCGTTCCGGGGATCGGCCCCAGGTCCCGAAAGGGCGTCCCCCTCAGGGTGTAGGGGTGGGGCCTGCTCCACCTCCTGAAGGTGGAGCAGGCGTCACGGGGGCTCAGGGTCACCCACAGCCCCGGCAGCCCACGAGCGATCAACCGGGCACATGCGGTCATACGGGCACGCGTGGCCGACCGGGCGTGCGCGGCCCTCCAGGCATGCGTCGCCTGCCGGGCATGCGCGGTCCCATGAACGCGAGCCGTCGGTCGGAGGTGCGCGGCCCTCCAGGCATGCGTCGCCGGCGGCCGGGCATGCGCGGTCCCACGCGAGCGAGTAATCGGCCGGAAGCATGCGGCCCCATGGGTCCTGCCACAGCCGCCCAGCGGTCCGGGCTCCTCGGGGCTCACCAGGGCTTCTCGGTGCCGGGCCGGGCGCCGGATCTCACCGGGGCTCACCCGTCGGCGGTCAGGACGAGTCCGGACGTGGGTACGCCGGTGCCCGCCGTGACCAGGGCGGTCGCCGCTCCGGCCACCTGGTTCACCGACGAGCCGCGGATCTGCCGGACCGCCTCGGCGATGCCGTTCATCCCGTGCAGATACGCCTCCCCGAGCTGGCCGCCGTGCGTGTTCAGGGGCAGCGCGTCGGCGGCGACGAAGTCGGCGGCCTCGCCCGGTCCGCAGAACCCGAACTCCTCCAGTTGCATCAGCACGAACGGCGTGAAGTGGTCGTAGAGGATGCCCACGTCGATGCCGGCCGGAGAGAGCCCGGAGTTCCGCCAGAGCTGCCGGGCGACCACCGCCGTCTCGGGCAGCCCCGTCAGATCGTCACGGTAGAAGCTGGTCATCTGTTCCTGTGCCCGGCCCGCTCCCTGGGCTGCGGCGGCGATGAGGGCTGGGGGCCGGGGCAGGTCCCGGGCGCGCTCCGCGCTGGTGACCACGATCGCCTGTCCGCCGTCGGTCTCCTGACAGCAGTCGAGCAGCCGAAGGGGTTCGACAATCCAGCGCGACGCGGCATGGTCGGCCAGGGTGATCGGTTTCCCATAGAAGTAGGCCGCCGGGTTACGGGCGGCATGGCGCCGGTCGGTGACCGCGACATGGCCGAAGGCGTCCGGGGTCAGCCCGTAGGCGTGCAGGTAGCGCTGGGCGGCCATGGCGACCCAGGAGGCGGGCGTGAGCAGCCCGAACGGGAGGTTCCAGCCGAGCGCGGCGCCCTCGGCGGTGGGCTCGCGGTGCTGCACCCCGGAGCCGAACCTGCGCCCGGAGCGCTCGTTGAACGCCCGGTAGCAGACCACGACCTCGGCCACCCCGCTCGCCACGGCCATCGCCGCCTGCTGGACGGTGGCGCAGGCGGCCCCGCCCCCGTAGTGCACGCGGGAGAAGAACGACAGCTCACCGATCCCGGCCGCCTGGGCGACGGTGATCTCCGGGCTGGTGTCCATGGTGAAGGTGACCAGGCCATCCACATCGGCGGGGGTCAGCCCGGCGTCGTCGAGTGCGGCCCGCACCGCTTCGACGGCCAGTTTGAGCTCGCTGCGCCCGGAGTCCTTGGAGAACTCGGTCGCCCCGATGCCCACGATCGCCGCCCTGCCGCCGAGCGAGTCGGCCCCTCGCAGGCTCATGCCACCGCTCCTTCCCCCGCGTCGGGAGGGCCGGCGGTGGCCGAGGCGCCCGTGCCGCCGACAGGCGCGGTGCCGGAGCCGACGGTGCTGGTGCTGGTGCTGGTGCTGGTGCTGGTGCTGGTGCTGGCAGTCATGGTGCCGGAGTCGGCGGTCTCGGTGCCGGTGCCGACGGTCACGGTGCCGGTGACATGCCTGCCGAGGCCGTTGGTCCCGACGATCGACACCTCGGCCGTGCCGTCGCCACCGAGTGCGGTGACGGTGCCGCTGAGCACCATGGTGTCCCCGGGGTAATTGGGAGCGCCCAGTCTGATGGCGACCTTGCGCAGCACGGTGGACGGGCCGAGGCGGTCGGTGACGTACCTGCCGACCAGGCCGTTGGTCGTCAGGATGTTCATGAAGATGTCCGCAGACCCCTTCTCCCGGGCGAGTTCCGCGTCGTGGTGCACGTCCTGGTAGTCGCGGGAGGCGATGGCGCCCGCCACGATCAGGGTGCGAGTCACCTCGATCTCCATCGGTTCCAGCTCTTCACCGGCCTTCATGCCTTCATCCCTTCACCAGTCTTCATCCCTTCACCGGTCTTCATCCCTTGACCGCTCCTCGCTCCAGCCTCTCCTCCGTAGCTGACGCGCATACCGGTTCTTCCGTCGGCGCCAGCAGTTCGCCGAGTTCCTGAAGCACTTCACTGCCGCAGCCCAGATGGGCGTCGAGCTGTCGGCCCCAAAGGAAGTGCCGGTGCACGGGGTGGTCGAGGTCGGCCCCCGTCCCGCCGTGCAGATGCTGTCCGGCGTGCACCACCCGTTTCCCCGCCTCCGACGCCCACCACGCGGCGGTGAGTGCCTGGGGCCCGTACGCCAGGCCCGTGTCGCGGCGCCACGCGGCCTCGTACGCAGTGACCCGTATCGCCTCGGTGTCCATGTGGGCGTCGGCGGCGCGCATCAGCACCGCCTGTTTGGTGGAGAGCGGGCGCCCGAACTGCTCGCGGGTGTTCGTGTGGGCGACGGCCAGGGCCAGCGAACCGGCGCACACGCCGGCCTGCAGCCCAGCGAACGCGATCCGGCTCACGGCCAGGACCTCCTCGTACGCCTGCACACCCTCATGCGCCCGCCCTTCTTCGTGCGCCCGCACGGTCGGCCCGTGCGCCCGTTCCTCCCCGTACGCCCGCGGCACCGACCCGTCCGTCCGCGGCAGCGACCCGTACGCGCGTATCGGCTCGTGCGTCCCTGCGCCACCGAGTCGCTCCCCGGGCGCCCCGTCCAGGACGAGCCGTGCCGCCGACCACGGCGCCGTGGTCTCCACGGGCTCCGTCACCACACCCGGGCCGTCGGTCCGTACGATCCACAGTCGGCGCTCCGCGTCCGCGACCAGGACCAGGGACGCGTCCCGCAGCCACGGCACGTACGGCACCGCGCCGCTCAGCCGCCCCTCGCCATCCGCCCGGACCCCGCCGCGCGCGGGGAACGCCCCGGCCGCGATCTCCGTACCGTCCCGCAGCGCGGGCAACAGCCGCTCCCGCTGTTCGTCCGTACCGTGCTCGGTGACGGCGAGCAGCCCGTACACGCAGCTCGATGCGAACGGCACCTGAGCCGTCACCCGGCCCTGCTCCTCCAGCAGGAGCACCAGGCCCAGCAGCCCGATCTCCTCCACCGCCGCGGCCAGTCCGGCCGCGCACAGTTCCTTCCACAGCTCGGTGTCGGTGCCCGTGCCAACCGCGACCAGGCGTTCGTGCGTCGACAGGTCCCGGAAGATCCGCGCCGCCAGCCCCTGCGCCGCCGCCTGCTCGTCCGTGGGGGTGAAGTCCATGTCAGCCCTCGCCCCCACGAAAGACCGGAAGCACCAACTCGGGGTCCGTACGGAGGAATTCGAGCCGCACCGGCATTCCCGTCCGCACCTTGTCGTACGGCACTCCGACGACGTTGCTGACCATCCGCACCCCCTCCGCGAGTTCGATCAGCGCCACCGCGTACGGCCCTCCCTCCCCGGAACCGCTGAAGGCGGGGAAGGGCGGGTGGTGCATCACCACATGGCTGAAAACGGTGCCCTCGCCGCTCGCCTCGACCGTGTCCCATTCCTGGCACCCGCACGCGTTGCAACCGGGCAGCCAGGGGAAGCGCGGCCTCCGGCAGGCGGTGCACCGCTGAATCAGCAGTTTGTGCTCGGCGACGCCCTGCCAGAACCCGGCGTTGTCGCGGTTGACCACCGGCCTCGGGCGCGGACGCCGACCACTGCGGCCCGCCGCCGCCCGGCCCACCCGCTCCCGCTCCCGCTCGCGCCCGTGCTCCCGCTCCCTCGGCCCGTGCTCCCTCTGCCCCCGCTCCGCCGTCCGCTGTTCCGCCGGGCGCCGCTCCCCCGCCGCCGGTGCGTACTTCAGGATCCGGAACCGGTGCGTCCCGGCCTGCTCCCCGCGTACGCGTACGTCCATCCGCGTTGTCACGAAGTGCCCCGTACCCAGCCGGGTCGTCTTGCGCTCCGAGACCGACTCGATGAGCGCGTCGAAGGTGATCCGGTCCCCGGGCCGGAGCGGACGCAGGTATTCCTGCTCGCAATCGGTCGCGACCACGGAGGTGTACCCGGCGCCGTCGAGCAGGCCGAGCAGTTCCTCGTACGCCCGGGAACGGCCGGTGTGCCCCGACAGGCCGCCCATCGTCCACGCCTGGAGCATCGTCGGCGGAGCGATCGCCTCCGGGCCGGTGTAGGCGGGGTTCGTGTCGCCCATCGCCTCGCACCAGTGCCTGATCATCGGTGCGTTGACCGGGTCCTTGCCGACGCCCGCGGTCGCGGCGGGCCTCCCCTCGTACTCCCTGAGCCGCGCGTACAACGCGTCCTCTTCCTCCGGCCCTTGCTTCTCCTGCCGCGTACGGGTCACCGCTTGCCCCTCTTCATGCCGAGCCGCATGGTCGCGACGATCTCCCGCTGCACCTCGCTCACCCCGCCCCCGAAGGTGTTGATCTGCGCGGCCCTGTTCATCCGCTCCAGCTCGCCGTCCCCGAAGCAGCCGGGCGACCCACCCCGCAGGGTGCCGGCCTCCCCGACGACCTCCTGGCAGATCCGGTACACCTCCACGGCGCTCTCGGTCCCCGCGAACTTCACGCCGCTCGCCTCACCGGGCGCGAGCGAACCCGCACCGACGTCCCCCACCAGCCGCCAGTTGAGCAGCCGGGTCGCCGCCAGCCGCGCGTACGCCTCGGCCAGCCGGGCCCGTACCCACGGCTCATCGGCCGGGCGCCGGCCCGTCACCGGATCGGGGGTACGGGCGAAGGCGAGGGCCGCGTCGTAGAAGTCCTCGGCCTGCATCCCGATCGCGGCGAGGGCCACCCGCTCGTGGTTCAACTGGTTGGTGATCAGCCCCCAGCCGCCGTTCTCCTCACCGACCAGATGACCGGCGGGCACCCGTATCCCGTCGTAGTAGGTGGCCGTCGTGGTCAGCCCGCCCACGGTCTCGATCGGTGTCCAGGAGAAACCCGGGGCGTCCGTCGGCACCAGGATGATCGAGATGCCCCGGTGCTTAGGCGCCTCCGGGTCGGTACGGCAGGCCAGCCAGATCCAGTCCGCGTTCTGCGCGTTGCTGGTGAAGATCTTCTGCCCGTCGATCAACCAGTGGCCGCCGTCCCGTACGGCCCTGGTGCGCAGGGCCGCGAGATCCGTCCCTGCCTCCGGCTCGCTGTAGCCGATGGCGAAGACGAGTTCGCCGCTGAGGATCCGGGGCAGGAAGTACGCCTTCTGCTCCTCGGTGCCGTACTTCATCAACGTGGGGCCGACCGTGTTGAGGGTGACCATCGAGACGGGCGCGCCCGCCCGGTACGCCTCGTCGAAGAAGACGAACTGCTCGTCGGGGCCGCGGCCCTGGCCGCCGTACTCGACGGGCCAGCCCAGTCCGAGTATTCCGTCAGCGCCGATCCGACGCAGCAGTCGCCGCTGTTCGCCCGGATCGTCGACGCCGGTCCCCGGCGTGACGCCCCTGTTCGGCATCGACGCGGCGAAATAGGCACGGAGTTCGGCACGCAACTGCCGCTGCCGCTCCGTCTGGGCAAGATGCACGACGGCTGCCTCCCGGGCACGGGCGTACGGATCGGGTCGAGGGTCGAGGTCGGGGTCAGTACGGGGTTCACGGGTAACCCGGTTTCTGACTGTCCGTCAGATCTGGGACTGCTGTCAAGGCGCGCGACCACCGCGACCGCCCCACCACCGCCACCACGGCGGTACGGCGGCGAGATTGGCTGTATTTGGTCTCTCGCCGAGCACACGAAGGGCGTACCTATGGGTTCCCGCGCGGGAGCGGTGCCGCCCGGGAACCCATAGGTACCCGCGCGGGAGCGGTGCCGCGTCCGACCACGGAACCTCCGGTACACCCAAGCGGCTCACGGAAGTTCAGAGCGTGTTTTCGATCCCGGGTTTTGAGTAGCTTTGTGTTTTAGGTTGGCTGGGTGTCCGAGGACGCTGAGCAGACTGCGGAGCGCGCGTGCGAGGGGTGTGGGAGTCGGCTGAGGCCGAGTGCTCCGCCTCGGGCGAGGTTCTGCTGTTGTGATCTTAGGATTTCCGGTCTGACTCTCGATCGAGAGGCGGGCTGGGAGCGCAGCTTGCGGGCCCGTTGTAGGTGGAAGCGGGCTGGATCGGTCAGGGGGTCCTTCGCTTCATGGTCATTCTGAGGTCCCGCGGCCTGAGCGTCAGACGCGCCCGGGGTTCCGGCCGGTTTCCGGGCGCGGCCGTCCAGTGCCATCGGTTGGCGACGGTGGCGATGGTGAGGACGGCCTCGGTGTAGGCGAAGCGGTCGCCGATGCACTTTCGGGCGCCGATACCGAACGGGACGTAGGCGTCGCGCTGGCTGGTGCTCGGTCGGCTCGGTTCCCAGCGGGCGGGGTCGAACCGTTCGGGATCGGGATGCGCGCTGGGCTCGTAGTGGAGGAAGTGGTTACTGAAGGCGATCTGGGTTCCCGCGGGAATCGCGTGGCCCGCGAGCCGCGTGTCCTGCGTCGTGACCCTCGTCATGAACCATTGCGGGGGACGGAGGCGCAGTGTTTCGTCCAGCACCTGCTGGGTGTAGGGGAGCTGGTCGATGTCCTGGTACGTGGCGGGGCGTCCGGCCAGGACCGCGTCCACCTCGTGCTGGAGACGGGTGTGGATCTGGGGGTGGCGGGAGAGGAGGTCGAACGTCCAGCTGAGGGTGCCGGCGGTGGTCTCGATGCCGGCGGCGAAGAAAGTGATGACCTGGTTTGCGACTTCGGTGTCGGACAGTCCTTGCCCGTCGGATTCCTGGTCGCGGGCGGCCAGAAGCATGGACAGCATGTCGCCGCCTGGGGTGGCTTCGGCGTGCTTGTTCTGGATGAGTGTGTGCAGGGTGCGGTGAAGGCTTTTTGTGGCTGTGTGGTAGCTGCGGTTGCCGGGAAGGGGGAGCCGGTTGAATGCGGGTGGCGATATCGACCGCCGGAACACTCCGTTGAGGATGGCGTCCAGGTCGGTGGTGGCCCGGGAGAGGCTCGCCTCGTCGAGCGAGCTTCCGAGGACCGCGCTGATCAGTACGCCGGAGGTGAGCTTGGCCATCTCGGCACTCACGTCGATGGCCTGGCCGTCCTGCCAGGAGTCGCTGACAGCGAGGATGCGAGCTGTCATGTCCGTGGCGTAGCTCTGCAGGCGGGCGGGGTGGAAGGCCGGCTGGACCAGGCGCCGCTGCCTTTTGTGGTGGCTGTATGGGCACGAGAGCAGGTTGTCGTCCGCGACGTCGTTGATCCGCTCGAAGAAGATTCCGCCCTTGTCGAAGAGCCGGCTGTCGAAGATGACCTGGCGGGTCAGCTCGGGGGTGCACACCATGACGGCCGCATGGGGGCCGATGCGGATGCGCACGACGTCGCCGTGGGCGGGGAGTGAGCGCAGGAAGCTCAGGGGGTCCCGCAGGATTTGGATGCCGTGACCGAAAATCGGAAGGGAGCCGGGGGCCTGAGCGATGGCGTCCATGGGGTGGCGTTCCTTTCAGTGAAGGGGTGGGCTGGGTACTCCTGGGGTTCCCCCCTGGGCGGGAGTGGGTGACTAGCTGGTCAGGGTGGGTTGACGTGGTTTCAGGTTCACTTGCCTGGTCGGCGTAGTGCTTCTCCTCGTACTCGATCGGGCTGAGGTGGCCGAGCCTGCGGCGGGGGTTGTAGAAGCCGGGGTGAGCCGTAGATTCCGCCGGACTCGTCGTGGGTCTGCCGGATGCCCGTCAGCTCGGCGTCCCGGCGGCGCCGTTCACACGGCTCGGTCTCGGCCTGGCGCCACCGGTAGTAGGTGGAGGAGGGGATGTTCAGTTCCCGGAGTACGGGCTCGACCCCCAGGTGCGGGTGCACATCGACGAGCGCGGTCACCTGGGCCGGGTCGGGTCGAGCTGGGCCGCGAAAAGGCCGAGGCCGTCCGCAGGACCTCATTCGCACGCTTGAGCTGGGCATTCTCCTTCCGCAGAGCGGCCAGCTCTTCACGCTCGGCGGTGGTGAGGATGTCGCCTCGCTCGCTGGTATCGGCCTCGGCCTGATGGATCCAGTTGCGCAGAGCCTCACGGTGCACGTCGAGTTCCTCGGCCATACGGCGGATCACGGACTTCGGCTCGGAAGCGCGGTACATCCGCACCGCACTACTCACGCAACCCCAGCAGGTACTTCCTCGGCGCAGGCATCGTCAGAGCTCCTCTCGTGACTCCTATCTGACCTGTTGTCACCTCTCCCCGCATCTCGGGGGAAGCTCAGGTGCCGTCAGGTGCTGGCCGACGCGGATTTCCTCGGCCAGCTGGGAGTGGCCCCTTTCCGTGCGAGGCGCCTGGTCATGAGGGTGATGGCCGCCCAGGTGATCAGGGTCTCGGAGTGCTGGACGAGCCGTTCGTAGTCCCTTGCGTGGCGGCGTGCGTGCATCATCCACGCAAGACTGCGTTCGACGACCCGGCGGCGGGGCAGCACGACGAAACCGGATGCGTCTTTGGGGCGGCTGACAGGCTTGATCGTGAGGTTGAGGTGCTGTCTCGCCCAGTCGACGAGCTTTCCGGCGTAGGCGGTGTCGGCCCACACGATCGTGATCTCGGGGCGCATCAGGCGGAGACGGAAGAGGACCTCCTTCGCGGCTGCGGCGTCGTGAAGGTCGGCGGGTATGACCATCGGCCGTCGAGGAGGTGGGCCATGCGCGGGGCGTCGTAGCCGGCGTCGAACACGACCAGGATGTCGCGGTCGCCGACGTGCCAGCGGCCCATCTCGATCAAGTCGGTGACCACCCGGCGGACCTGGACGGCGGTGATCTCGGCTACGTCGTCGGCGGGTCCGAGACGCACGGCGTCCAGGAGTTGGCACCAGGACGTCCGGCCCGATTCGAGAGCGGCGACGAACGAGTACGGCCAGCCGGGTATGAACTGGTCCGAGGCCCGTCCGCTGCGGCCGTAGACGTGGCAGAACAAACGCTCCGCGCTGGTCGGGGCGTCGGGACGGAGCCAGTTGCTGACGTCGACCGCCAGGACCAGGCACCCGTCGGCGGCCTGCGGCATAGGCAGGCCCGCCAGCACCTGCCGCAGCCGGGGCACATCCACACTCCCGCGGTTCAGGGCGTCGTACAGAGCACCGTGCCCGCGCCGGTGCTCAGCCACCAGCGTCAGGTCCACCGGCGTCCTCACCGGCCCGTCCGCACACAGCAACGCGTCGGCGAGCTGGAACAGCTCGTCCCCCCGCGCGGTCAGGCAGTCGAATAAGTCCTCCCGGAAGCGTGACGCTTTCGCGAACGCCTCCCCGGGACTGGCATCAGGCAGCAGACTCACCTACACAGCCTTCGTCTTGATCGGTGCACCTTGGTCGGGGCACATGATCAGACGAAGGCCGCCTCAGCGTCCGGCGAATACCCAGGTCAGTGACCCAGTTCGAGAATCATTTCGACGAACAGGCCCACATCCCAGGCCGACACGCTGTCTTGTCTTCGCTGAGGTCTGGGAACGACGCCGTCGAGTGTGAGTGATCAGTCTCCCTGAGACCAGGCGGCCCTCGGCAGCGACAGGTAGACACCGAAATCGACGAGCCCGGTTGCGGCGCGGATGTCCGCGTGCAGCGCATCCACGCGCTCTTGGCGGTTGGCTTCCCTGCTGGTGGACCACTTCGACTTGATCTCGATCACCACCGTCAGGCCGCTACGGTCCAGCGGGCTCAGCGGCCGGAAGCGGATCTCGACATCCCCGGGTTGCAGCTCGCCGTCGTACGGCTCCTCGGGGCACTCCACAGCCAGGGACACCAGGTGTGGCAGCACCGAGCCGAGTTCACGTAACTGGGACTCAGGGACCGTGGGCGCATAGGTCACTTCGACAAGCGGCATCCTCGACACCCTAGACGGAGACCAGGCCAAACTGGCAGCCAGAGAAGACCCTGATCACTCTACAAAGGCCGAAAGGTTAAAGGACAAGCTCAGGAAACACCAGGAACTCAGGGAAGCCGGAGAAGCCGGAGAAGCCGGAGACCAAGCCCATCCGGTGAGTCGGTAAGCAGCGAATCAGGAAAACCAACCAGGCAACCAGGCATCCAGGGAACTCACGGGACTCAGGGAGCTCATGGACAACTCACGGACCGCGGGACCCCCACTGCCGCCCGTACCACCGGCACCCCCGCCCGGAAACGGCGTCGAACTGAAGGTGGGCAAACGGCTGCTGTGGGTGGGAGAGGCGGCCTATCCGGTACACAACATCACCCGGGTCCACACCTTCGAACTCCGGCCCAAGCGCATGGAAGCCTTCGTGAGCTTCCTGAAATGGCTCGCCGCCACGTTCGTGGTGTTCGTCCTGCTTCAACTGGCCAACGAGAACGGGTCGTCCGGCTACGCCGACTCGAACGAACCGGCCGACGGGGTGTGGGTCGTCGCCATAGGGGTCGCGATCGGCCTGGTCGTGCGCCTGGTGAAGGACCTGTCCGCACCATCCGAGCACGTGCTGGCCATCGAGACCTCCAGCAGCTCCAGCGCGCTGGTCACCCTGCCCGACCCGAACCAGCTCCGCCGACTGGTCCAGTACCTCGTCAACGCCATAGAGAATCCGGAGGCCGAGTTCCAGGTACGCGTGGAGCGTGTGCTGGTCAATCCGAAGAACTACCACTTCGGTGACAACGTGAACATGTACGGCGGAATGTTCAACACGGGGGTGAGCAAGTGAGCAACGGCAGCTCCTACCACTACGGCGACAACATCCACGGCGACAACGTCACCATGTACGGCGGTACGGGCAACACGGGCATCGTCAAGCAACAGTCCCCGGCCCTGCCGGAGGCGATCGGAGAACTGGTACGGCTCCTTCAGGAACTGCGCGGTGAACTCGCCCCCGCGAGCGCGCAGGTCATCGACGACTCCCTGCCCGCGATCACCTCCGGCACGAGCGCCCCGCAGGAACGGCACCGCGCTCTGATCGCCGTGGCCACCATCGCCTCGACCGTCGGAGCGCTCGGCCAGCCGGTCGCCGACGCCGTCGACAAGGTCCTGGGACTGCTGGGAGCCTGACAGGGGCGACGCCGTCGTCCGCGACGGGCCACGGTCGGATACGACACCCGCTGGCCACAACGACCTTCCTGACAGCCGGAGTCCGGACGGCCGAACCGCCGAGCCGTCTCTCCGGCATGACGAAAGCCCGGAACCCGGCACCTCTCCGAGGACGCTCTGCGATGCTGGAGTCCGATCGAGAGGGGCCGCAGCGATGCAGTGGAAGATCCACGGGGAACGTCCGATCTACGAGAACGAGTGGGTGAACCTGTGGCTCACCGACATCGAGACGCCGGACGGGAACCGCTGGGAACATCACGTCGTCAAGCTCCGCCACCTGGCCGTGGCCGCGGTGGTCAACGAACGGCGCGAGGTCCTGATGATGTGGCGGCACCGCTTCATCACGGACACGTGGGCGTGGGAACTGCCCATGGGCCTGGTCGAGGAGAACGAGACCCCGGCCGACGCGGCGGCCCGTGAGGTCCTGGAGGAGACCGGTTATCGCCCCGGCCCCGTGAAACCGATGATCTACGCCGAACCGGCCAACGGCATCACCGACTCACAGCACCACCTCTTCCGGGCCGACGGGGCGACCTACGTGGGCCCGCCGACCGAGAAGAACGAATCCGACCGGATCGAGTGGATCCCGCTCACCGACATCCGCAGCATGATCGACCGCCGCGAGATCGTCAGCAGCGGCTCCCTCGTCGGCCTGCTCTACCTGCTCATGGACGAGTCGATCCGCTGACCGCCGGCAGCCGGTCCCGCTCCTGTCCCCCGTCCCAAGCCTGGTCCCGGCCCCGTCCCGGGCCTGGTCCCGGGACCACCGCGCCGACGGGGCTCACAGCCACGGAAGAGGGGCGGACCGCACGACGAAGGGGTGCCCCTGGGTCGGGGCACCCCTTCTGACCGGCGTCCATGCCGACCTGCGTGCGGTGGGTGTGGGATTTGAACCCACGGTGACTCGCGCCACGACGGTTTTCAAGACCGTTCCCTTAGGCCGCTCGGGCAACCCACCTCGCGTCACCGGTTCACCGACCGGGGTTGACGCGAGGACAGCCTAGCCGGTCAGCTGTCGCCCTTGCGCTCCCCCAGCGTGACTTCGGTCGTGGCCGTCCTGCCGTCGCGCTGGTAGGTCACCGTCACACGGTCGCCGGGCTCGTGCGTCCAGATCTCGCCGATCAGGGTTGGGCCGCTGTCGATCACGGTGTCGTCGAACTTCGTGATGACATCGCCCGCCCGGAGACCGGCCTTGTCCGCGGGGCCGCCCTGTGCCACGGCGTCCGTGCCGCCCGCGCCCCGGTCGGAGATGAGCGCTCCGCCGGACCGCTCGTCCATCCTGACCGTGGCACCGATCACCGGGTAGACGGGCTGACCGGTCTTGATCAGTTGCTGGGCGACGCTCGTCGCCTGGTTGATCGGGATCGCGAAGCCGAGACCGATGGAGCCGGCCTGGGTCTGGCCGATGCCGCTGCCGGTCGACTGGATGGCCGAGTTGATGCCGATGACCGCGCCGCGCGCGTCGAGCAGCGGACCGCCGGAGTTGCCCGGGTTGATCGACGCGTCGGTCTGCAGGGCGCTCATGTACGAGTTGTTGCCGCTGGACCCGTCCCCGGAGGCGACCGGGCGGTTCTTGGCGCTGACGATTCCTGTGGTCACCGTGTTGGACAGGCCGAACGGGGCGCCGATCGCGATCGTCGAATCACCGACCGCGACATGGTCCGAGTTGCCGAGGGGCAGCGGGGCGAGCCCCGACGGCGGGTTCCTCAGCTTCAGCACCGCGACATCGTAGCCCTGCGCCCGGCCGACCACCTCGGCGTCGTACTTCTTGCCGTTGGAGAACGTGACCATGAGCCGACCGCTGTTCGCCGCGGACGCCACCACGTGGTTGTTCGTGAGGATGTGGCCCTGCTTGTCGTACACGAAGCCGGTGCCCGTGCCGCCCTCGCCGTCACCACCCTGCGCGTCGATGGTGACCACGCTGGGCAGTGCCTTGGACGCCACGCCCGCGACCGTGCCGGGGTCGCGCTTGAAGCCCTGCGGGTCGGCCGAGACCGTGGTCGAGCCGTTGGACGCGTTGTTCCGGTCGGCCGCCCAGTAGCCGAGTGCACCACCGATGCCGCCCGCCACCAGCGCTGCCGCCGCCACCGCGGCCACCAGAGCGCCCACCCCCCGCTTCCGCCGACCCTGCTGGGCGGGGAGCTGGTCCGGGGCGCCCCAGACCGGAGCCCCGCTGTCCGCACCGTGGTGCCCGTGCGTGGGCACGGCGGGAGGGGGCGGGGGCCAGTTCGCCTCGGCGGCCGACTGGAAGCCGGGAGGAGTCGAGGCCGGAACCGGACCCTTGGAAGTGGTCGCGGCCTCGCCCTCCGGTGCCTGCGGGTGCCCCGGGGCGGGCGTGGAAGCAGGAGGCCCCTGGGGAGCTTCGGCCGGCGGCACCGGAGGTACGGACGGAACCGGCGGAACGGCCTCGCCCGCAGTGCCCTCGCTGCCCTCGTTCTCTGTGCTCACAGCTCTTTACTCCTCGATTCCACACGATTGCCGGCAAGAGATCCGCTGTGTACGTGTCCCGGGACAGCCTTTCCCAAGACCCGTCAGGCCACTGTAAGCAGGACCTGTGCGTCCTCGGAGCAATCCTTACATCCGACAAAACGGTCTCCCGCTCATGGGTCGTGCACCACACCACTCATGGCGTCGTACGCCGCGCGGTACGGCGCGTCGCGCACCGCGTGACACGGCGCGTGGCACGGCGCACGCGCGTCGCTCGCCGCGTCGTGCCGCACCTCGCGCCCCGCTGCGCGGCGCACGTCACAGGACGCGTTGCACGGGCGCCTCCAGCGCGAGCAGTACACAGCACCCCCGCCCCGGTGACACGATGACGCGGTGACCCGATCACGACAGCCCTCAACCCACCGGTCCATCCAGGTCATCGCCCACCGGGGCGCGTCCGACGACGCCCCCGAGCACACCCTGGCCGCGTACCGGAAGGCGATCGAGGACGGCGCAGACGCGCTCGAATGCGATGTCCGGCTGACCGCCGACGGGCACCTCGTGTGCGTGCACGACCGCCGGGTGAATCGCACATCCAACGGTCGGGGCGCGGTCTCCGCCCTGGAGCTGTCCGCGCTCGCCGCCCTCGACTTCGGCTCCTGGAAGGACCGCGAGGACTCGGAGGCCCCGGACTGGGACCCGGTACCGGGAGAACTCAGCTCGGTGCTCACCCTGGAACGACTGCTCGAACTGGTCACCGAGACACGAGCCGCCGGCCGCCCGGTCCAGCTCGCCATCGAGACCAAGCATCCCACCCGTTGGGCGGGCCAGGTCGAGGAGCGACTGCTGCATCTTCTGAAGCGTTTCGCGCTCGACGTCCCACCGGCCGACGGTCCCTCGCCCGTACGGATCATGAGCTTCTCGGCGCGCTCCCTGCACCGCGTTCAAGCCGCGTCACCCACCCTGCCCACCGTCTACCTGATGCAGTTCTTCTCACCGCGTCTGCGCGACGGACGACTGCCCGCCGGGGCTCGGATCGCCGGGCCCGGAATGCGGATCGTCCGCAGCCACCCCGGCTACGTCGAACGCCTGCACCGCGCGGGCCACCGCGTCCACGTCTGGACGGTGAACGAACCGGAGGACGTAGAACTCTGCGTCAACCTCGGCGTGGATGCAATTATCACGAATCGCCCCAAACAGGTTCTGTCACAACTGGGACGCCTTTAACATCCGTTACAGGGAGTGCAACGGCGCATTCGAACCGTACTCGATCGTCACGAGTGCGTCACCGGTGGGCGAACGGTCGGTTTCCGGTCCAGTCCAAGGGGGCATCCACTTCGTGGCGTGGGGCAAAGGAGGTCTCGGGGGTGGCGTTGGTGGTGGCACAGGAAGTGCCCACGTCGTCGAGCATGGCCGTACCCCATGGCCCTGCGGGCGTGGGGCAGGCGCGGCACCGGATGCGCGAGCAGTTGCGCAGCCACGGGATGCCGGATTCGGTCGTCGACGATGCCGTATTGATTCTTTCCGAACTGCTCAGCAACGCCTGCCGGCACGGCAGGCCGCTGGGCCGGCACACGGATGTGGGCGAGGGCGACGTCCGCGCCACCTGGCGCGTGGACAGAACGGGCGGGCTGACCGTCGAGGTGACGGACGGCGGCGGCCCGACCCGGCCGGTTCCGTCCACGCCGTCGGTGACGGCACGCGGCGGTCGCGGTCTCAATATCATCAGCGCGCTCGCCGAGGAGTGGGGCGTACGTGACGACTCGTCGGGCGAGGTCACCGTCTGGGTCCTCGTCCACGAGGGACACCGCGACGACAGACGCCGGAACGACGGGAACGGGCACGGCCACGGGACCGAAGGCCGCGGCAACGGGAAGGGTAACGGGAACAGGACCGAAGGCCGCGGCACCGAGGGGCGCGGGAGCGACGAGCGCGGGCGGATGCCGGGAACGCCAGGTGCCCCGGAGCCGTCGAGAAGGTCGGGCATGCGCCGCGCGACGGGTGTGCCCAGTCCGGTGGCGCTGGACCGGCTGGGTTTCGCGGAGGCACTCGACGACGTGGGCTGAGGCCCCACTCGCGGTACGGGCGGAGCGGCACGGAAACGGGTCCGGCGAGCAGGTCGGGGGCGAGTACGCGGACCGAGCACGCGGACCGAGTACGCGACCGCGTACGCGGAGGGTTGTGGGGTCATGGGGGCGCAGAGGCGCGTGTGGGCCGGGGGTACGCAGGCGCGTGTGTCCCGGATGCGACGAGGGCCGCTAGGCTCGCGGCCCAGACCGCACTGTCGCAACCGGGAGAAAGCCCACGATGGCCAAGAAGCGCCCTCAGACCAAGGCCGGGAAGCAGCAACTCAAGGACGGCGAGATCCCGGTGGTCGGGGCTCGTGAGCCCTGTCCGTGTGGTTCGGGCCGACGCTACAAGGCGTGTCACGGCCGCGCCGCCGCCCAGGCCGTGGCCGAGCTGGTCCACCGCCCCTTCGAGGGCCTGGCCGGTGAGTGCGACTGGGTCGCGCTGCGTGAACTGGTACCGGCCGCCACGGTCGAGCTGACGCTCAGGGACGGGCTCCCCGACGGCGTGCCCTCCGTGACTCTCGCGACCGTCCTGCCGATGGCATGGCCGGCCCTCCGCCGGGACGACGGCTCGGTGCTGATCGGGCTGCAGAACGATACCCCGTCGGGCGACCTCAGCCGCGACCTCGCGGACACGCTCCGGCAGGCGCTGGCCGCCGATCCCGGTTCGCCCGTGACCGCACGCCGTGCCCCGGCCGAGGGACCGCGGCTTCAGGACGTACTCGACCTCGATGCGGCGTTCGAGCCCGTCGTCCACCCCGGCTTCGAGTTCTGGGTTCCGGACGCGGAGAACGCCACGCCCGAGGTGTCCGCCTCCCTGGAGCGCGCGAACGAGGCGGCGATCCCCACGGCGCGGCTCTCCGGCGTGGAAGCCGCGTACTGGTGCGAGACACCGGAGAAGAACCACCTGCGTTGGGTCATGCCGCACCCCGAGGAACAGCTTCTCGACGCACTCGCCCGACTGCACGCCGCCGGTCTCTCCTCACTGGGCGAAGGGACTCGGCTGGTCGGTTCCTTCCGGGCGCACGGACTGATGGTCCCGGTCTGGGATCTGCCGAGCGCGATGGGGGCGGCGGAGTGCGAGAAGCCCGCTGCGGAGTTCGCGGAGCGACTGGCCGGGGCGCTCGCCTCGGACGCACCGCTCACCGCCGAGGAGCGCCGGGCCCGCGGCGGGCTCACCAACCGCCAAGTGACACTCAGCTGACAGTGACGATCAGCGGGCGAACTCGGTGACTCACGTCACAACAGCCCGTACCGGCAGGTAAATCCCTGTCCGAATACGCGAGATCGAATTTGCGAACGGCAGATCTCTTGTTACGGTTCTAGAAGCCCGGTCGCTGGTGCATCCCCCGTCGCCAGCGATCGGGCATCCTCATATCCCGGCACGGCGCACAGCGCACGCCCGGCGCACGAACCGCCATCGGTACGGACCCGCAGCGTGGCCCCCCGTTCGCCGCCCGACCATCGGGCCCGCCCTCCACGGCAAGCCGGACTTCCCACCACCGCTCATCGTCGTCAACACCGCACGACAGAGCCCCTTTTGACGTGCTGCCCCGCGTCACTCCTCCTCCTCCTCGGTCCCGGCCCACCGCAGCCCGCGTCGAGGCGGTCACTCTCGGACAGAGAAGGTTCCCGGCGCCCTTTAAGCGAGCCTCACAAGCACAATCGAATAGTCCTTCGAATTTCCGCGAAATGGCCACGGAAGGCCCGTCAGAAAGCCAACCATCTCCACACTTTGCAGCGGCAGACTTTGCATAAGCGGGTACGGAACCGGCATGAGGCATCGCCGGGACATGACTCCGGGGATTCCCGCACCGGTCACCCGAAGGCGCCGGACGGGAATCACTCGACGAACACCGACGGCCGGGAACGCCGATGGAGGACGACCACCGAGGACGACCGCCGCGGACGGAATTGGGGACGATGTGAAAGATGACGGCATCTGCACGCTTCGCCCGAACTTCACCCGAGTTTCGAACAGTTCGACGGAGATTCCGGAGACGATTCCACAACGGCATCACGGAGTATGCCCGCTCCTCGTCGGATGCCTTTCCCCGTGTGTCTGAGTGCCCGGGCGCCCGCGTGTCCGAGCACCCGCGTGCCCGCGTGTCCGAGCACCCGCGTGCCCGGGTGTCCGTGTACCCGGCCCCGCGCCGTCCCGGTCCACGCCTGGCACGCACGCGAGGAGCCCACGCACCCGCGATGCCCCGGGCTCCCGAAGTCCCGAAGCCCGGGGCTCGGGCACCGGGCCTCACGCGCTGAGGACCCGGATGCCCCTGAGGACCCGATGTCCAGGCCCCTGAAGTGCACAGGAGCGAAAGTCTTCCGAAGTACCGGGCTTCGGCCCGCCGTCCGGTCGTCCCACCGTCCCACCGTTCCGTCGTCGCGTCAGTACGCGAGGCGGCTGCCACCGCCTGGGGCACTGTTGCTCGCCTCGACCAGCGCGTCGAGCACCGTCTCGACGTCCGGCAGCCACGGCGCCCCGGCGCCGGCCCCGGGTCCGCCACCGGCCCCTGCGCCGGCCCTGCGGCCGGAGCGGCGGCCGTTCGCACCGGGCGGAGGGACCGGGAGGGGAGCCCGTTCCCAGCGCACCTGCCCCGTTCCCGTCGCTGACGGCGGCAGGACCAGATAACCCCCCTCGCCGTGGAAGCGCAGCGAACTGGGCACCCGGTCCTGGACGTACAACAGCTCACCGAGCCGTTCGAGGGTGTACGGAGCGACCAGCAGCGACCACCGGGTCGGCGTCGCCACCACGGGGCCCAGCCGCGTACCCATCCGGTCCAGTTCGGCCAGCGCCCGCGCGGCGGCCACGGCGGGCAGGCTCAGCGCGCAGGGGGCACGGCCGCCGGTGGCCAGTACGATCGGCGCGGTGGGCCGGTTGGTCCACCACCAGCGCACCATGCGCTCGTCGGTGGTCGCCGCCAGAAGACCGGGATCGAAAGGGTGCGCGCCGGGTACGGCGCACTCGGGATCGGGGCAGGCACACCCACGGCCACGGCCGTCACGGCCACCGCGACCGCCGCCCGCCGCCGACCCCACTCCGGGGAGCACGGGCCACTGCCACGCGGTGGCACAGATCAGGACCGCGTCGAGTTGGGCGGGCCTTGCCCTGCGCCGGAGCCTGCGTCGCCTTCCGAGGATCTCGCGCATGAGCGCTCGTTCCTTTCCGTTGAACGCCGAGGGTCCACATCGCACCACGCGTGCCTCGCATCGCGTGGGCATCACTTCGCCGTGCGTGCACGCCCGTCACGACGTGTCGTACAGGTGATTCGTCGTACCGAGCGTGCGCTGAGCCAGATCGAGCAAGGGGGTGAGACGAGCCGGACACAAACATGGCGAGGAGAAGCGCATACGTCGCGCGTGTCGTCCCATGGTGCAAACCCCGCCACTCGGGGTGGGGGTGTGGCCGTCACAGGAGAGGACGTCCGGGTCGGCTGCCGGGTTCCCGGGGCGATCGGAACTGCCCCTGGTCATCATCGATTACGTACCCAGCATGCCCGAAATGACGCTCCCTGCGGGACTTCTCCCGGGACTTCACCCCGAGAACACCCCCTGTCGAGCACCTTCAGTCGACCGCAATTAGCCGTCACAAGGTGCATTTTTCAGCCAACTTAACAGTTGCCTGGACACCGAAAAACCCGTAGGGACAATGCTGGACATCGCCTCACTTGTACGTGTACATGTGGATGCTACGTGTACCTGTAGATGCACTGATAGCGGCGCAGAATGACATGGGGGTTTGCGATGCTATTCCAAGAAACGCACCGGCGGGAAAGCCGCCTGCCATGAGCGCCCCGCACCTGCCGAAAGTGGCTGGAATCGATCCCATGGTTCCTGTTTCAACGCACACTGCCGGTCCTCTCTCCGGAGTACCGGCCGCCCCCGGAGCATTCGTCCAGGACCGGCTGGCCGGCTGGGTCTCCGATCTCACGACGCTGCATGAACTCACCGAACGACTGGTGAGGACCAGCACGCTCGACGACGCCCTGCGCGAACTCCTGGACGCCGGAGCGGGCCTGGTCGGTGCCCGCCGCGGTCTGGTCGTCTTCGAACCGTCCGACCGCCGCGGCCCCGTCAGCACCGTCGGTCTGGGGCTCGCCCACGCCGAACTCGGGCACCTCGAGACCGTGCCGCGCAGCGCCACGTCCTACGGCCGGATCCTGGAAGGGGCCCCGGACACCGAAGGGGCGCGGACCACCCCCGACCTGCTCGGCGACACCACCCTGGACCCCCGGCGCCGCGAGGTGGCCGCCCGGCTCGGATACGCCGCCAGCTACGCCGTACCGATCGCCGCCGAGGCGACCGGCAGGCTCGGCGCCGCCGTCTGGCTGTACGACGAACCGGCCGAGCCGCTGGAACGCCAGCGCCATCTCGTCACCCTCTACGCCGGATACGCCGGCGAACACCTGGCCAGGCTGCTGGAGCTGGAACGGGCCAGAGCCGATGTCGCCACCGTCGCGGAGGAGCTGCTGCCCACCCGCCTGCCCAGGGTCACCGGCGTGCAACTGGCGGCCCGGCACCGCGCGGCGCCGGAGGGCGGCGGCGACTGGTACGACGCGCTGGCGCTGCCGGAGGGCGCCCTCGGACTCGCCGTGGGCTCGGTGGACGGCTCCGGGCCGAGCGCCCTGGCCGCCATGGGGCGGCTGCGCGCCGGACTGCGGGCGTACGCCGTGATGGAGGGCGAGGATCCGGTCGCCGTGCTGTCCGATCTGGAACTGCTGCTGCGACTCACCGAGCCCGCCCGTTCCGCGACCGCCCTCTTCGCCTACTGCGAACCGTCCTGCCGCAAGATACTGCTGGCCGGCGCGGGCCACACCCCGCCGCTCCTGATCGGCGACGGGCGCACCGAGTTCGTCGAGACCTCGGTCTCCGCCCCGCTGGGCATGCTCGCCTGCTGGGAGGCGCCCAGCGTGGAGATCGCCCCTGCTCCGGGGGAGACCGTGCTCCTCTACACCGACGGGCTGCTGCGCCGCACCGGCGACTCGACGGACCGGGCGTTCGCACGGCTGCACTCGGCGGCGGCGCGCGTGCCGAAGGCGCTGCGCGACGATGCCTCGGCCGTCGCCGACCACGTACTGCGCACCATGCTGCCGGACGGACTCGACCAGGACGGCGGCACGGAGGACGTCGTGGTCCTCGCCGCACGCTTCGACTGAGCCGGAACGACTCCGGCGAGCCGAGCCCATGGCCGCGACCGACCGAGCAGCACCAGGTCGTACGGCCCGGCGGACCCCGTACACCCCACGGACGCTCACGGAACGCACACGGTCCGGCCCGGCTGTGCAACAGGTCCTCCGCCCCGCACCCCTCTATACGTACGCCCGTACGATGGACGGGGTTCAATCCCGTATCAAGGAGAGACAAGTCGTGGCCGAGGAGCTCATCCAGGAGAACCCGGAGACCCCGGAGAACCCGGAGACCGAAGCAGAGGAAACGATCAAGCAGCGGAAGAACGGCCTGTACCCGGGCGTCTCCGACGAACTCGCCGCGAACATGCAGTCCGGCTGGGCCGACACCGAGCTGCACGGCCTCGAAGCGATCCCCCAGGCCGCGCACACCGCCGCCCGCCGAGCCGCGCTCTCCGCGCGCTTCCCGGGTGAGCGACTGGTCATCCCCGCGGGCAACCTGAGAACCCGCTCCAACGACACCGAGTACGCCTTCCGCGCCTCCACCGAGTACGCGTACCTCACCGGTGACCAGACGCAGGACGGTGTCCTCGTCATGGAGCCGACCGAGGACGGTCACGAGGCGACCATCCACCTGCTGCCGCGTTCCAACCGCGAGAACGGCGAGTTCTGGCTCGACGGCCAGGGCGAGCTGTGGGTCGGCCGCCGCCATTCCCTCGCCGAGGCCGAGCAGCTGCTGGGCATCCCGGCGAAGGACGTCCGCGAACTCCCGGCCGCGCTCACCGAGGCCACCGGACCGGTCCGCGCCGTCCGCGGCCACGACGCCGGCATCGAGGCCGCCCTGACCGACAAGGTCACCGCCGAGCGCGACGAGGAACTGCGCGTTTACCTTTCCGAGGCCCGGCTGGTCAAGGACGCCTTCGAGGTCGCCGAGCTGCAGAGGGCCTGTGACGCCACCGCGCGCGGCTTCGAGGACGTCGTGAAGGTCCTCGACAAGGCCGAGGCGACCAGCGAGCGCTACATCGAGGGAACGTTCTTCCTGCGCGCCCGCGTCGAGGGCAACGACATCGGTTACGGCTCGATCTGCGCGGCCGGTCCGCACGCGACCACCCTGCACTGGGTGCGCAATGACGGCCCGGTGCGCTCCGGTGAGCTGCTGCTCCTCGACGCCGGGGTGGAGACCAACGACCTCTACACCGCCGATGTGACCCGCACCCTCCCGATCAACGGCACGTTCACGCCGCTCCAGCGGAAGATCTACGACGCGGTGTACGAGGCGCAGGAGGCGGGCATCGCGGCCGTCAAGCCGGGGGCCGCGTACCGCGACTTCCACGACGCCGCGCAGCGTGTGCTCGCCGAGAAGCTCGTCGAGTGGGGTCTGCTGGGCGACCGGTCCGCGGACGAGGTCCTTGAGCTGGGCCTCCAGCGCCGCTGGACGCTGCACGGCACCGGCCACATGCTCGGCATGGACGTCCACGACTGCGCCGCCGCGCGCACCGAGACGTACGTGAACGGGACGCTGGAGCCGGGCATGTGCCTCACGGTCGAGCCCGGCCTGTACTTCCAGGCCGACGACCTGACCGTCCCCGAGGAGTACCGCGGCATCGGCGTCCGGATCGAGGACGACATCCTCGTCACCGAGGACGGCAACCGGAACCTCTCCGACAAGCTGCCGCGCCGGTCCGACGAGGTCGAGGCATGGATGGCCGCCCTCAAGGGCTGACGTCGCGCGTGCCGGAGGGCCGCCCCGCTCAGGACACCATGAGCAGGGCGCCCTCCCGCCATTTGAGGACCTTGTCGAAGCTCACCACGGCGCCGCGGCCGGGGCGATTGCCGAAGTGGACGTGGTCGGCGAACTGCTCGATCAGACAGAGCCCCCGGCCGTCCTCGGCACTGAGCGAGGGGTACTGCAGGGCCCCGTACTGCTGTCCCGACGAGCACACCGTTCGGCGGGAGGGGAAGCCGGGCCCCGAGTCGGTGACCTCGATACGGCACTTCTCGCCGTCCAGATACGCGGTGACCCGGTACTGACCGGGGCCCGCGCCGGGCGGCTGCTCCTCCCGTGCGTCCCACGGGCCCCGGCAGGCGTTCTGCTCCTCCCGCCGTTCGTCGCGTCCGCCGCGGTCCGCGCGTTCTTCCTGTTCCCCTTCCCCCTGCTCGTGCGGGGGCCGGTCCTCCCGGGGGCGATGGCCGCCACCGTGCTCGACGGCGTTCGCACAGGCCTCGGTGAGCGCGACCGACAGGTCGAAGGAGACTTCCGGATCCACGCCCGCCGTCTCCATCGTGCCCAGCAGGAAGCGGCGGGCGAGCGGAACGCTCGCAGCCTCGCGCCGCAGATGGAGGGACCACCAGATGCTCATGCTCCAGCCTCCTGGCTGCGGCTCGACATACCACCGGTACGTATTGCCCTGCCGAACCGTTCGTAAGCACATACCGGATGTGAGACCGCTCATTCGGCGGATACCAGCACCCCACGCACCCGTGTATGCCGAACCGGCCCCCGGGGAACGGCCGTTGGCCCCGCCGGCCCCGCGCCGACGCCCCTCGGCCCCGCGCGCACCCCGTTCGCTCCCGCCGCCGGTCCCCGGGACGGTGATCCGGGCGAGGACCGGCAGGCCCCCAGCCTGTCCCTCGGAGCCGGGCGCGGCGGGGCATGTCGCACACATCGGACGGACGGTGATTGCCCGGACCTGCCGTTCCCCGCCACGGGGCGCGGTGCGATGATGGCCCCGCTATGTCCATTCCTGTCGCACGCGCCTGGGCCGGTGCACGGCTCCTGAGGGCCACGGTGTTCACCGCGGTCTGTGTCGCGCTGTCCGCGGCGGGACATGCCTTGGCGTCGTGCGCGGGCGTCCCCTCGTGGACGCTGCTCGCCGGTTTTCTGGGGATCTTCGCGGTGGTCGTACCGCTCGCCGGGCGCGAGCGCTCTCTGCCGGTCATCGCCGCCGCGCTGGCCGGCGGACAGATCGCCCTGCACGCCCTCTTCAGCCTGGGCGCACCTGCCGCGCCTCCGGCCTCGTCGGCCGGGAACGACCCGCTGATCCGGTTGGCGGCGAGCATCGTGTGCGGCGCGGGTCCGGCCCAGCTGAACGCCGCCGAAGCCCGCCACATCGTCACCACCGCGGGCATCGATCCCGCATCGGTGACCGTCGGGCATCAGCACCTGACCCCCGTGCTCGGCTCGCACCCGGACGGGCTCGTCGGTCTGCTGCCCGGTCTGCCCATGCTGCTCGGCCATCTGCTGGCCGCCGTGGCCACCGGCTGGCTGCTGCGACGCGGCGAGATCGCACTGTCCGGGCTTGCCCGGCTGTCCGCACACGGCGCGCAACAGCTCGTGGCCGGGGCCCGGCTGCGCGCCCTGCGCGCGGCGCTCGCGCTCGTGGCCGCCCTGCGCGCCGGACTGCCCGGCTCCCCGACGTCCGGGCCGCGCTCCCCCCGTACCGAGGACGACACTCCGCTTCCCGCCACCGGGGACGCGTTGCAGCACATGGTGATCAGGCGCGGGCCGCCACCCGCGTACGCACTCGCGGCCTGACGCGACACCCCCGGTCGGCCACCCAGCCTCTCGGCCCCGCACGCCCCCGGGTCACCAGGCCGCCCCGGTCACTCGACGCACGCACGCCCCGGCGCACGGACCACCCGGTTTCCGTACCGCCGACGTACGCGCGCCGCGGAGGGGAAGAGATGTCGCGACACCGATGCGCGCCCGTACACCGGGCCACCCTTCCTACGTGCTTCCGTGGAGTGATCCCCTTCATGAATGTTTCCCGCATCGCCCTGACGGGCGGCATCGCCGCGTCCACCGTCCTTCTTCTCGCGGGCACCGCCTCCGCGCACGTGTCCGTACAGCCGCTGGGCGAGGCCGCCAAGGGCGGCTACGCGACGGTCGACATCAAGGTCCCCAACGAGCGCGACAACGCCTCGACGGTCAAGCTCGAAGTCAGCTTCCCGACCGACCACCCGCTGGCCTCGGTCACGCCGCAGGCCGTGCCCGGCTGGGACATCCAGGTCACCAAGAGCAAGCTGGACAAGCCGCTCGACATGCACGGCAAGAAGATCGTCGAGGCCGTCTCCAAGGTCACCTGGACCGCCGAGGGCGCCAAGGAGGAGGCCGGTATCCGCCCGGGCTACTTCCAGCAGTTCCCGCTGTCCATCGGCCAGCTGCCCGAGGACGCCGACCAGCTCGTGTTCAAGGCCATCCAGACGTACGACAACAAGGAAGTCGTCCGCTGGATCGAGGAGCCGAAGGACGGGGCCGCCGAGCCGGAGAGCCCGGCGCCGGTCCTCAAGCTGACCGCGGCGGCCGACGGTGGCCACGGCGCGGGCGCCGACGACAAGAACGGTGCCGGGGCCGCGCACGAGTCGGACGAGCGCACGACGGCCTCCGCGGAGACGTCCGACTCGTCGGACAGCGACACCACGGCCCGCGTCCTCGGCATCGTCGGGATCGTCGTCGGCGCCGCGGGGGTGGCCTTCGGCGTCCTCACGGGCCGTCGCCGCAACGCCTGACCGGGCCTGCCGTCCGGTGCCGGTCCACGGCGCCGCGGCACATGCCCGGCTCCGTGGCTCCACCCGCCCGTACGACGCGGTGCGGCTGCGCGGCACCACCGATACCCAGGGCTCGTACGTCCCGTTCGATCCCCCGGTCCCATCCACCCGCCGGCCCCATCGCCCCTCCAGTTCCATCGAACCGACCCACCAGTCCCCCTCGACCCACCAGGATTCAGTGCTCCATGCGTAAGAAAACAGTGCTGGCCGCGGCGTTCGTCGCCGCGGCCGCGCTCACCCTGTCCGCCTGCGGCGACGACACCGCCAAGGGTCCCGTGGCCGATGTCTCCGCCCCTGCCAAGACCAAGGCCGCGACGGTGCTCGACCAGCCGTTCACCAAGCCCGACCTCGTCCTCACGGACACCCACGGGAAGAAGTACGACCTTCGCGAGCAGACGAAGGGCAAGCCGACACTGATCTACTTCGGCTACACCAACTGCCCCGACGTCTGCCCGCTCATCATGAGCAACATCGCCATCGCCAAGAAGTCCCTCCCCAAGGCCGACCAGGACAACCTCCGGGTCGTCTTCGTCACCACCGATCCTGAACGGGACACCCCCTCCTCGCTGGGCGCCTGGCTCAAGGCACAGGACCCCTCCTTCATCGGCCTCACCGGTGACTTCCCGACCATCCAGGCGGGCGCGCGCCAGATCGGCATCGGCATCGACGCGCCGAAGAAGGAGAAGGACGGGACGGTCGTCTCGATGCACGGCTCCCAGGTCGTCGCGTTCTCCCCGAAAACCGACAAGGGCTACCTGATCTACAGCGAGGACACCTCGCCCGACGACTACACCAAAGACCTTCCGAAGATCATCAAGGGGGAGAACCCGTGAACCGCCGTACCGCCATCGCCTGTGCCGCCGCCCTCGCCACCGGGGTGGCACTGACACTGACAGGATGCTCGACCGCGAGCGACGAGCCCGAACTGGAGGTGACCGGGGCGTTCATGCCGCAGCCGGTCGACCACATGGCGGCGGGCTTCCTCGTCGTGAAGAACAGCGGCGGCGCGTCCGACCGGCTCACCTCGGTCACCAGCCCCCTCTCGGACGACGTCTCGATGCACGAGACGAAGAACGGGGCGATGCGCATGGTGAAGTCCTTCGACATACCCGCGGGCGGCCGGCTCGATCTGGAACGCGGCGGAAACCACCTCATGTTCATGAAGCTCAAGGAACAGCCCAAGCAGGGTGACAAGGTGTCCGTCGAGCTGCACTTCGAGAAGGCCGACACGATCAAGGTCGACCTTCCTGTGAAGGAGAGCACCTACAACCCGAAGAAACAGTGAGGGACTGACACGTCATGACAGCCACCGCCCCACACTTCGGACCGTCCCCGTCCCTTTCCGCGATGCGCCGCCCCCTGGCCGCGGCCGCGCTCCTCGCCGCCCTCGTCAGCATGGTGTTCGGCCTGCTGCTGGGCGGCGCGGGCCCCGCGTCCGCGCACGCCGCGCTCACGAGGAGCGATCCGCAGGACGGGGCGGTGGTCGACACCGCTCCCCAGGACATCAAGCTCAGCTTCTCCGAGTCCGTCGCACTCGGCGACGACTCCATCAAGGTCCTGGACCCCAGCGGCAAACGCGCCGACACCGGCGCCGCACCACAGGATCTGATGTGCGGCTCCACCATGGAGTACAGCGTCCCGCTGCGCTCCGGGTTGCCCAACGGTACGTACACCGTCGCCTGGCAGGCCGTATCGGCGGACAGCCACCCCATCTCGGGCGCCTTCACCTTCTCCGTCGGAGCGCCCTCGAAGACCGCCGTCGCCCTCCCCGCGAACGAGACCAGCGGCGGCCTCGTCGGCACCCTCTACGACATCGCGCGCTACGCCGCCTACGCCGGTTTCATCCTGCTGGTGGGCGGCGCCGCCTTCGTGCTGGTCTGCTGGCCGCGCGGTGCGGGCGCGCGACCACTGCAGCGCCTGGTCGTACGGGGCTGGATGACGCTCACCGTCGCCACCCTGGCGATGCTGATGCTGCGCGGCCCCTACACCGGCTCGGGGAAGCTCGCGGACGTCTTCGACCTCGACGAGCTGAAGGCCGTGCTGGACACGAAGCCCGGGGCGGCACTCGTTTCCCGGCTGCTGCTGCTCGGCGTCTCCGCGCTCTTCATCGCCGTGCTGTTCGGGGCGTACGCGCGCACGCAGACGGGGCGCGAGGACGAGCGCGAGCGGAAGGACCTCACGTTCGGACTGGCCGCGGGCGGGGTGGTGATCGCCGCGGGGATCGCCGGTACCTGGTCACTCGCCGAGCACGCCTCGGCGGGCCTCCAGCCCGGCATCGCGATGCCGGTCGACCTGCTCCATCTCCTGGCCGTCGCCGCCTGGCTGGGCGGGCTGGCGGCACTGCTCGTCGCGCTGTACCGGACTCCGGACGTCGATGCCGTGGCGGTGGGGCGTTTCTCCCGTGTCGCGTTCGGCAGCGTGCTGGTGCTCACCGCCACCGGGCTCTACCAGTCCTGGCGCCAGGTGGGCAGTTGGTCCGCGCTCACCGGCACGGACTACGGGCAGCTGCTGCTCGTGAAGGTGGCACTCGTCGCCGTCATGGTCCAGATCGCCTGGAGCTCACGCCGCTGGACCGCGCGGCTGGTCGTGGGCGCTGCCGGTGCTCGTGCCGGTGCAAATGCCGCTACGGAGCGACGCGATGGCGACGGTGCCGAGGCCGGTACGGAGGAGCGGCGCGACGACGACGGCGCGGATACCGGTAGCGAGAGTGCCGGAGCCGCCGTGGCGGACACCTGCGCGGATACCGGCGTCGGCGCCAGCACCACCGATGCGGACTCACCGGCCCCCCGCGCACCGGGCGACGACACGTCGGAATCGGCGTCCTCATCGGCGTCGGGGGCGGGGGCGGCCTCCACGTCGGCGTCAGGGGCCGAGGACCCCGCGCGCGCCGCACAGCTCGCCCGGCAGAGGGCCGCCGTGGCCACCGCCGCGAAGAAGCGGCTCCGCGATGCCGACCCCGACCGCTCGGGCCTGCGCCGTTCGGTCCTGGCGGAGGTCGGTGTCGCCGTCGCGCTCCTGGCCGTGACGACCGTGCTGACCTCGACCGAGCCGGCGCGTACCGAGGAGGAGGCCCGCGGCTCCACGACGTCGGCCGCCCCGGCGGCCGAGGGACCGGTCTCTGTGAAGCTGCCGTTCGACACGGGCGGCGAGAACGGCAAGGGAACGGTGCGCGTGGACGTCGCCCCCGGCCGTACCGGCACCAACGAGCTCCATATCTGGGTCGATGGCCCCGGGGGCAAGGCCATGGACGTCCCCGAGCTGAAGGTCGCCTTCACCTTGGAGTCCAAGGGCATCGGCCCTCTCCCCGCCGTCCCCACCCGGTTCGCCGAGGGCCACTGGACCGCGAGCGGCGTCCAGATCCCGATGGCGGGCGACTGGAGGGTCGCAGTGACCGTGCGTACCTCGGACATCGACCAGACGACCATCGACAAAAAAGTGAAGATCGGCTGAGCGGAATCGTGAGCGGAAACATCAAGAGCGCCAACGGCAATACGACCAGCAGGAACGACAAAGGCACGGACGGAAGCAGCGGTGGAAACAACGCCACCGACAGGAGCGGCGAGAGCGGCGGCCACGGCGGCCTCTCCCGGCGGCGGCTGCTGGGCGGTGTGGGCGCGACCGGCGCCGCCGGCCTGGTGCTGGGGGCGGCCGGCGGTGCGACCGGCTATGCCGCGACCCGGCCCGACGCGCCGACCGCTCTGACCACGGTCGGCTCCACGCGGGTGATGTTTCACGGGAAACACCAACCGGGGATTACCACTCCGCTTCAGGCATGCGGCCATCTCGTCGCCTTCGACCTGGCGCCCGGAGCGGGCCGGAAGGAAGCGGCCGCCCTGATGCGCCGCTGGTCGGACGTGGCCCGGCGTCTCATGGCCGGTGAACCCGCGGCCGGCGGTGCTGCGGACGGCACGGCCCACGACACCGGGATCTCCCTGGACGCCGGACCGTCCTCGCTGACCATCACCTTCGGTTTCGGACGCACGTTCTTCGATCGCACCGGCCTGGTCGACCGCCGCCCGCCGGGGCTCGACCCGCTGCCCCCGTTCTCCAACGACCACATCGATCCCAAGCGCTCCGACGGTGACCTCTGGGTGCAGATCGGCGCCGACGACGCACTCGTCGCCTTCCACGCACTGCGCGCCGTACAGAAGGAGGCCGCCGGGTCCGCCCGAGTCCGCTGGCAGATGAACGGCTTCAACCGCACTCCCGGTGCCACCGCGCGGCCGATGACCGCCCGCAACCTGATGGGCCAGGTCGACGGCACCGCCAATCCGGAGCCCACCGACGACGACTTCGACCGCCGCGTCTTCGTCCCGGCCGGGACGGGCGCCGACTACGCGTGGCTGGCCGATGGTTCGTACGCGGTCCTGCGCCGGATCAGGATGCTGCTCGACGACTGGGAGAAGCTTCCGGTGGACCAGCAGGAACGGGTCATAGGGCGACGCAAGAAGGACGGCTCCCCTCTCAGTGGTGGCTCCGAGACCACCCCCATGGACCTCGACAAGGCCGGTCCCGACGGCAGGCTCCTGATCCCGGACAACGCTCACGCCCGGATCTCCTCCCCCCAGAAGAACAGTGGCGCAGCCATGCTGAGGCGCCCGTTCTCCTACCACGACGGCATCGCGGCGGACGGGACTCCGGATGCCGGACTACTGTTCATCTGCTGGCAGGCGGATCCGTTGCGCGGGTTCGTTCCGGTGCAGCGCAAGCTGGACCGGGGAGACGCGCTGTCGCCCTTCATCCGGCACGAGGCCAGTGGCCTGTTCGCGGTTCCCGGCGGAGCGGCGGACGGCGAGTACGTGGGGCAGCGACTCCTGGATTCATGAGCCCTCGGAGCACACCCGCGCCCTGACCGGCAATGGCTGCCCGGGGAAGGAGCGTCCGTCCGGTGCCGTGGCAGCGCGGGACTGCCGGAAGCCCTCGGTGGGGGTCTCCCCTGCTCGAACGAAGTCGAGAGCTCGGGAAGGGCGCTGGGGTGCGCTCGTGGCCGAACGCCGCGAGCAGCGTGCCGACGGTGCGACGAGGAAAAGGCGGTACGACAAGGCGGACGGCTCGACGAGGAAGACGATGCCAGGAGGGCACTAGGGTGACGGTATGTCCGCCACGCGCTACGCCTATCTCGGCCCTGAAGGCACCTTCACCGAGGTCGCCCTCCGTACGCTCCCGGAAGCCGCCACCCGCGAACTCGTACCGATGGTCTCCGTACCGGCGGCCCTGGACGCGGTGCGCAGCGGAGCCGCCGCCGCGGCGCTCGTGCCGATCGAGAACTCCGTCGAGGGCGGCATCACCACGACACTCGACGAGCTGGCCACCGGCGAGCCGCTGATGATCTACCGCGAGGTGCTGCTCTCCATCAGCTTCGCGCTGCTGGTGCGGCCAGGGACCCAGCTGTCCGACGTCAAGTCGGTCGCCGCGCATCCGGCCGCGCAGCCGCAGGTGCGCAACTGGATGGCCGCCCATCTCCCGGACGCCGTGTGGGAATCCGCGGCGTCCAACGCGGATGGTGCCCGGCTGGTGCAGGAGGGGCGGTACGACGCCGCCTTCGCCGGTGAGTTCGCGGCGGCGACGTACGGCCTGGAAGCGCTGGTCACCGAGATCCACGACGCGGAGAACGCGCAGACCCGCTTCGTCCTGGTGGGCCGCCCCGCCCGGCCCGCCGCGCCGACGGGTGCGGACAAGACATCGGTGGTCATCTGGCTCGGCGAGGACCAGCCCGGTGCGTTGCTCGAACTGCTCCAGGAGTTCGCGGTGCGCGGGGTGAACCTGATGCTGATCCAGTCGCGGCCGACGGGCGCGGGCATCGGCAACTACTGCTTCGCGGTGGACGCCGAGGGTCACATCGCGGACCGGCGCGTCGGCGAGGCGCTGATGGGCCTGAAGCGGATCTGCCCGAGCGTGCGGTTCCTCGGGTCGTACCCGCGGGCCGGGGTGGAGCCGAAGGATGTACGGCCGCTGCGGCCCGGTACGTCGGACGCGGAGTTCACCGAGGCCGCCGACTGGCTGGCCCGGAACCTGGACGGCCGGGCCTGACGCCCGTCCACGAAGGCACGGGAGCGGAGCCGAGCGTGGGGACGGGACCGCGAGCGAGGCCAGGGCCGAGCACAGAACCGATACCACCAGTCGATTTTCGGCAGCCAGCGCACTGTCCAGAAGTTATCCACAGAATTGGATCTCGACCTGGGGACAAGTCGACATCACCATGCGACATGATCGACATATCACCCCGATCGACTCGGGCGCATCCACAGCCGCTCGGCCCGACCAAACTCCTCGACGTCGGCCCAATTCCGACAATCAGCCCTGAGGAGCGGAGGATTACCGCCCGAACGGGTGCTCCTGGCAGGTTTGGGAGGAGATTTTGTGCCCCACGGCATCACTTTTGGAGCACACCCCTCCGGTATCCACAGACCCTCCTCACAGCCTGTGGATAACTCGCATCAACGTCGACACCTGTGGACAAGCAGGTCCCAACTCTCGCCGCGCGCACGCCAGATACGTCAAGGAAGCCAGCACCCTCTCCCCATCATTTGAGGAGTAAGGTCTTTTTCGTTGGCCAAGCAGATCCGACGCCGAAGCCAAACGGGCTCGATGCCGAGTGCACAATATCCTCACGAGTTGCCAATTCCACCAATTCAGGCAAAATGACACGCTCGGCGATATCGGTTCGAGCTGTGGAAGCGCGCACCGGTAGCCTGGAGGGGTGATTGACCTTCGCCTGCTCCGTGAGGACCCCGACCGTGTTCGCGCCTCCCAGCGCGCCCGTGGAGAGGACGTCGCCCTCGTCGACGCCCTTCTCTCCGCCGACGAGCGGCGCAGGTCGTCCGGCGTCCGCTTCGACGAACTCCGTTCCGAGCAGAAGTCGCTCGGCAAGCTCATCCCCAAGGCGGAGCCCGAGGAGCGCGCCGAGCTGCTCAAGCGGGCCGAGCAGCTGAAGGCCGAGGTCAAGGCGGCGGACGCGGCACAGGACGAGGCCGACGCCGAGGCCAGGAGCCTGATGCTGCAGATCGGCAACATCGTCCACGAGGACGTGCCGGTCGGTGGCGAGGAGGACTTCGTCGTCCTGGAGACCCACGGCACGATCCGTGACTTCGGGGCCGAGGGCTTCGAGCCCAGGGACCACCTGGAGCTCGGCGAGATGCTCGGCGCCATCGACATGGAGCGCGGCGCCAAGGTCTCGGGATCGCGCTTCTACTACCTGACGGGCGTCGGCGCATTGCTGGAGCTCGCCCTCGTCAACGCGGCGATCGCGCAGGCCACCGAGGCCGGCTTCGTCCCGATGCTGACGCCCGCGCTGGTCCGCCCGCGCGCCATGGAGGGCACCGGCTTCCTCGGCCAGGCCGCGGAGAACGTGTACCACCTGGAGAAGGACGACTTCTACCTGGTCGGCACCTCCGAGGTTCCGCTCGCCGCGTACCACATGGACGAGATCATCGAGGCCGAGAAGCTGCCGCTGCGGTACGCGGGCTTCTCGCCGTGCTACCGCCGCGAGGCCGGCACGTACGGCAAGGACACCCGGGGCATCTTCCGCGTCCACCAGTTCGACAAGGTGGAGATGTTCTCGTACGTCGACCCGGCGGACGCCGAGGCCGAGCACCGCAGGCTCCTCGACTGGGAGAAGCAGTGGCTCACCTCCCTTGAGCTGCCGTTCCAGGTGATCGATGTCGCCACCGGCGATCTGGGGGCCTCGGCCGCCCGCAAGTTCGACTGCGAGGCGTGGATCCCGACCCAGGGCAAGTACCGCGAGCTGACGTCCGCGTCGAACTGCGACAGCTTCCAGGCGCGCCGCCTGTCCGTCCGGATGCGCGACACCCACGACGGCAAGAAGGTCCTCCAGCCGCTGGCCACCCTGAACGGCACGCTCTGCGCCGTACCGCGCACGATCGTGGCGCTGCTGGAGAACCACCAGCTGGCCGACGGTTCGGTACGTGTCCCCGAGGTGCTCCGGCCGTATCTGGGCGGGCGCGAGGTGCTGGAACCGGTCGCCAAGTGACCTTTCCGTACAAACTCGTCGCGACCGACCTCGACGGCACGCTCCTGCGCAACGACGAGACGGTCTCCGAGCGCACCCGTGCGGCACTGACCGCGACTGCCGCGGCCGGTGCCGCGCACCTCATCGTCACCGGCCGCGGCGTGCCGTGGACTCGTCACATCCTGGACGCCCTCGGCTACGAGGGCCTCGCGGTCTGCGGCCAGGGAGCGCAGGTCTACCACGCGGGCGAGCACAGGCTGCTGACCTCGCTGACGCTGGACCGGCAACTCGCCGGACTCGCGCTGTCCAAGATCGAGGCCGAGGTCGGCCCGCTGGCGCTGGCGGCGGGCCGTGACGGGCTCGACGGAGAAGTGGTGATCGGCCCCGGCTACCGAGTCCATGACGGACCGCTGCCGTCCGTCATGGCGAAGGACCCGGCCGAGCTGTGGGCGGCCCCGCTGAACAAGGTGTACATCCAGCACCCGAAGCTGGACGACGACGCACTGACGACGGCCGCGCGAGCGGCCGTCGGCAATCTGGTGGACGTGGTCATGGCCGGCCCGGGCACGGTGGAGATCCTCCCACTGGGGCTGAGCAAAGCGACCGGGCTCTCGCTCGCCGCACGCCGCCTCGGCGTGAAGGCGGCGGACACGCTGGCCTTTGGTGACATGCCGAACGACATCCCGATGTTCGCCTGGGCGCGGCGGGGTGTGGCCATGGCCAACGCGCACGAGGACCTGAAGGCCGTGGCCCAGGAGGTCACGGCTTCCAACGAGGACGACGGTATCGCCGTGTTCCTGGAGCGGCTCCTCTGAGCCCCATACCAAAATTGGCTCCAAGCCCTCTCGTCGAACCGCCGCCTGCCGTGCGACGCCCGCACCTGCCCGAGCTCTCGGCTCCGCTCGCGAGACACCATCCCTCGGCATTGTCGGAGTCGTCACCGTACGTCCCGTACGAGACCGATCCTCCGCCTTGCCATTGCACGCAGCAGACGCCGCACGGCCCGGCCTCGGGCCGAACGCTCGATGACCGACCCAGTGGGCTCTCCCCCGTCGGCATCGGCAATCCCCGATTCACGAACGCCACGACGCCACGGATTCCAGGTGCCTCCACGCACCCCGCAGAACGAACCGATAACCGTGCAGTTACGTGCACTTGAGCCCGACACACGTCAACCCCCGTCCTTCGGACGAGGGTTGACAAGGACGACTCACCAGGGAGGACGCGCCCCTCCTCCCTGGCCGGGCTCACTCCTCCCCGGCCAGCTTCAGCGTGCGCAGCTTCTGACCGGCGTACCAGGTCGCCGCCACCGTGACGACGACCAGCAGGACGGTCGCGACCGGCAGCCCGACGTCGGAGGTGATCGCACCGGCCCCGCCGACCTTCTCGGCCACCGCGAGGGACCACTGCTGCACGCTGAGCGTGCGCGCCCCCGGCACCAGCGTGCCGAACAGGGCCTCCCACACCAGCGCGTAGACGAGGCCGAAAACCACCGCGTGCCGACTGATGGTGCCCAGCAGCAGGAACAGCGAGCTGTACGCGATCGAGGCGACCAGTGCCGCGATGGTGTACGCCACCGCGATCTGCTGACCGTTGCCGTTGAGGATCAGGCCCGCGATCAGCGTGGGCAGCGCGGAGAAGACCATCGTGACCGCGATGGACACGATCAGCTTGGTGACGATGATCGTCGGCCGCTTCACCGGCTTGGCCAGCAGATAGACGATCGATCCGTCGTCGATCTCAGGACCGATGGCCCCGGTTCCGGCGATCACGCCGATCAGCGGCACCATCGTGGCGATGGCGAAGCCTCCCAGTACGTCCGACGCGATCTGGTCGTCGGCTCCGGCGAACACCCGTACCGCCACGGCGATGGCCACCAGCAGCACCGGCAGGACGAAGAGGATGGCGGCCCGGCGCCGGCCGAGCAGGGCCCGGTAGGTGAGCCGGGCGACTGTGGGGTCGTACATGACGATTCACAGCTCCTTTCAGGCCACTACTCAGGCGGCTACGAGATAGGAAAAGACCGATTCGAGGGACTCGTCGGACGGCGAAACGGTCAGAAGACGAATTCCGTGCTGGCGTGCCACCCTCGGCAGCAGTTCGGTGAAGCGCCCGAAGTCGACCGCCTGGATACGCAATGCCCGCTCGCCCAGGTCCACCTCGATACCGGCCGTCGACGGGTCGGCGATGAGCGCGGCGGCGAGGGCGCGGTCGTCGCTGGAGCGGACGAGATAGCGGTGGGGGCGGTCCGTCATCAGCCGGCGGATCTTCCGGAAGTCACCTGACGCCGCGTGCCGTCCCGCCACGATCACCTCGATGTGCGAGGCGAGTTGTTCGACCTCTTCGAGGATGTGGGAGGAGAAGAGCACGGTACGTCCCTCGGCCCCCATCCGCCTCAGCAGCTCCATCAGTTGCATCCGCTGACGCGGGTCCATCCCGTTGAACGGTTCGTCGAGGAGCAGCACCGACGGCTCGTGGACCAGGGCGGACGCCATCTTCACGCGCTGGCGCATGCCCTTGCTGTACGTGGAGATCTTCCGGTCCTGCGCGTACTCCATCTCGACCGTGGCCAGCGCCCGTCGCGCCTCCGCGTCGCCGAGGCCCTGGAGTTCGGCGTTGGCGACGACGAACTCACGGCCGGTGAGGAAGTCGTACATCGCCTCCCGCTCCGGAACGATGCCGATCTCCTTGTACACCGCCTCGTTCCGCCAGATCGCCCGTCCGTCGAGCGTGACGGTGCCCGTGGACGGGGCGAGGAAGCCGGCCATCATGTTGATCAGCGTGGACTTTCCCGCGCCGTTGGGCCCGAGCAGCCCGGTGACGCCCGGCCCCACCGTCATGCTCACGTCGTTGACGGCGACCACATTGCCGAACCAGCGCGAGGTGTGGTCGATCTCGATGGTGGTCACAGCCCGACCCTCCGGTAGCGGCGCATCAGTACGGCGTACGAGCCGGCGACGAGCGCGAGAACAACGATCAGATAGACCACGCCGACCCCGACCCCGGGGACCGCCCCGCCGGGGAAGGGCGAACCGGCGTCGAGGAACGCGGCCTGCACTCCACCGATCAGCGTGATCGGGGAGAACAGCCCCAGCCACTCGACGGCTCCCTCGGCACCCGTCTGCCAGGCGATGGCCTGCACCGTGGAGACCGCGCCGTAGGAGATGGTCAGTACGGCGATCACTGCGGCGACGCCGAAGCCGCGGCGCGGTGTCAGGGCCGCCATGACCAGTCCCAGCCCGGCGAAGAGCACGGAGAGCAGCGCCACCGATACCATTCCCTGTCCGAACCCCTTGGTCTGCTCGACGAAGTCGAACTTCCCCAACAGCGCGCCCGCGTAGAGGATGACGAGCGGCACACCGGTGAGGACGAGGAGCGCGGAAGCCATCGCCGCCAGCTTCGCGACCACGTAGTCGACACGCTCGATCGGCCGCGAGAAGTACAGAGGCACGCTCTTGAACCGCAGGTCCCGGGAGACCGACTGCGGGGCCTGTGCGGCCAGGAACAGGCCGATGACGGCCTGCATGTAGATCGCGTACGACGTGTACTTGATCTGCAGGGCCGTGCTGCCCGGAATGGAGATGGATACGGCCACGATGATCGCCGCCACCACGCACATCACGCCGAAGAGAAGCATCGGCAGCACCTTGGACTTGGCGGAACGTCCCAGTCCGAAGGCGCCCCGCAGGGACTGCGAGTACAGCGAGCGGCGCGCGTAGCCGCGGCCGAGCCGCGGGCCGTCGTAGGAGCGGTACCCGATGTTGTGGATCCGGGAGGTGTCGTTTCCGCTCACGGCCCCGGTCTGTGTGCTCGTCACGGCCGTTCCCCCTCTGCTGCAAGGCCCTTGCGGTCCACGGCCGCGACGGGCCCGGACGCACGCTGCGTGGACGCGGAATCGGTGGGCGTCGGCATCGGCGTGGTCCCTCCCGCGGCCCGTTCCGCGGCGCCGGTCACAGGCTCCCTTTCGGCGCGGAAGACCTCGGCGATGTGATGGCGCCGCTGTTCCATCCGCACGAGTCCGAGCCCGAGCGCGGCGACACTGTCGCGCACGATGTCGTACGTCTCCTCGCCGGTGGCCTCGACCAGCAGGATGTGGCCCGCGCCGGGCAGCCCCTGCCCGTCGAGACCGTCCTGGCCCACGAGACCGACGCCGGCCCGGACAAGGGCCCGGCGCAGCGCGTCCGTGCCGTCCGGGTGGGTGTCGCTGTCGGTGACCTCGACCGCGAGGGTCGTAGTGGTCTGGGTGAAGTCGCTGGTGGAGCTGGAGCGCAGCAGGGTGCCGCCGTCGATGACGACGACGTGGTCGCAGGTACGCTCCAGTTCGCCCAGGAGGTGCGAGGTGACCAGGACCGAGATGCCGAAGTCGGTGTGGACGCGTCGGATCAGCCCGAGCATCTCGTCGCGGCCGACCGGGTCCAGGCCGTTGGTGGGCTCGTCGAGCAGGACCAACCGTGGGTCGTGCACGAGCGCCTGGGCCAGCTTCACGCGTTGCTTCATGCCCGTCGAGTAGCCGCCGATGGGGCGGTAGCGCTCTTCGTACAGGCCGACGTGGCGCAGGGTGTCCGCCGTGCGCTCGCGCGCGGCCGTGGGCGGCAGACCGGACATCCGCGCCATGTGGACGACGAACTCGGTGGCCGAGACGTCCGGCGGCAGGCAGTCGTGCTCGGGCATGTACCCGACCCGCTCCCGGATGGCGGCGCCGTCGGTGGCGACATCGAGACCGAGCACCGTGGCCCGGCCCTCGGTGGCGGGGGACAGACCCAGCAGGATCTTGATCAATGTGGATTTACCGGCTCCGTTGGAACCCACCAGGCCGGTCACACCGGCCCCGATGTCCAGGGAGAGCCGGTCGAGCGCGGTCACCCGTGGGAACCGCTTGCTCAAGCTTTCGGTCGCGATGACAGTCACGGCTACGACGGTAGTGGCGCGGGCCACACCAGACATCAGCCCTGGGGTTGGATCGTGCCTCAGACTCCAGGTGGACAGGCCCGTAGGGGGACCACCGCACGGATGGAGATCCGCAACCGCCGCGGGTGCCCGCGGTCTTCCACAGGTCCCCGCGCACCCCTTGACGTAGCCGCGGGGCATTGTCACATTCATCAGTGTCACGTTACGAACACGTACCGCACGCGGCGGGGGACGGACGGTGGCATGACGTCGACAGCGAAGGACGAACGAGCCCCGGCACTGCGGGCGTTCGCGGAGGTGCAGCGTCTCGCGTACGCCTGCGCCGAGGCGGTCGCCGGGCGGCTCGCGCCGGGGGTGACGGAGCGCGCGGCAACCGCGAGGCACCGCTACTGGCCGCGGGAGCGCGGAGTCCGGGACTGGTTCCACCTCCCGTTCGCCTGGTTTCGGGGCCCGGACGGCGTTCCGGCATCGCGCATGTCCCTTCGGCGCCATCGCCCACAGGGTCGACCGCGTTCCCCGGCGCCGACGGTCCCCGCACGCGTTCGGCTTCGGCCCCCAGTCCCTCAAAGTGCTGCTGCAGGACGCGGTGCACGGCCACCGGGAGGGCTGGTCGCCGCTGTGAAGCCCGTACCGCTTCTCCGACCACCCGCCGCGGTCGGGGCTGTGGGGGGTCGAACCCACCTCGCCCGGCTCCCGGCCCGGTTCAGTCCCGGCGCGCTGCGCGGGATCGCGCGTCTGAAGCCGCCGCTGTGACCGGCACCGGGCAGTCGCCGCCGACGGCGACCGAGCGGTCCGCCGCCGAGTACCGGATCGAGGACCTGGCCCATGCCAGCGGAACCACGGTCCGCACGATCCGCGCCTACCAGGACCGCGGACTGCTGCCGACGCCGGAGCGGCGCGGCCGGGCCAATGTGTACCGGGACGGCCACGTGGCCCGGCTCCGGCGGATCGCGGACCTGCTGGACCGCGGTTACACCCTGGCCAGCATCAAGGAGCTGCTGGACGCCTGGGACGCCGGCCGCAGTCTGGGCGGTGTGCTCGGACTCGTCGCCGAAGTGCACGGTCCCTGGACGGACGAGCGGGCCGGCCGGATCACGCGGGACGAGCTGAACGCCCGGTTCGGCGGCAGCCCGGACGACGAGGCGGTCGCCGAGGCGGTGGGCCTCGGCGTGCTGGAGCGCGTCCCGGGGCGGGACGACGAGTTCCTGGTGCCCAGTCCGCAGGAACTCGCCTTGGCAGTGGAGTTGCACGCAGTCGGCGTTCCGCTCCGCTCGATCTCCGTCTATCTGAAGGAGCTTCGAGACCAGGTGGAGGAAATAGCGGCGCGTTTCCTGGAGTTCACCGCCGAACCCGTCTTCATGCGCCACCTGGGTCATCACCCGTCGACCGAGACGGACGCGACGGAGGCAGCCGCCCTGGTGCGCAGACCGCGCCCGCTCGCCCAGCAGACGGTGGACGCGGACCTCGCCCGTGCCATAAGGACGTTGGCCACCCTCCACCTACGTCATCAGCTGAGCACGCACGCGGCCTCCGCCACCGGATCCTCGGCCGCCGGAACGACCCCGGTACCTCTCCCACGGCAGACAATCGGTCGTGTGGGTCGACTGGTTGGGGTGGACAACGTCTGCGCGTTCATCACCGCCGCAGCGGAACGCGAGGTGCAGTCACGGACTTTGGACGCACTTGCCTCATCTCGCATCAAAGCGGAGGAGTTTGACCAAACCCCTTAAGTTGCCAGCGACTTGTCCACAGCGCACTCAACACGCTTGTGGATAAGCCGCGTTGGTTGTGGATCAAACCCGAGAGCGAAAGATTGCCGAAGCAAATATAATTGCTTTGGTGAATCACCATGAAATGCGGATGCGCTCCGGAAACAGCCCGGGCATTCTGAGGACATGGACGCGAAACGCGCCGTAAAGGTGTCCAAATACCTCTCGAAACATCTGCGGCATCAACCGGAACGGATCGGGATCACGCTCGACGCCCATGGCTGGGTGCCGATCGACGAGCTGCTGCGTGCCACGGCCCGCCATGGCTTCTCCCTCACCCGTGCTGAGCTCGACCATGTCGTGGCCGTCAACGACAAGCAGCGCTTCGCCGTCGAGGACGGCCGCATCCGTGCCAGTCAGGGCCACACCGTCCCCGTGGACCTCGGCCTCCCGCCGTCCGAGCCGCCCGCGTACCTTTATCACGGCACCGTGGGCCGTGTGCTGGACGCGATCCGCAGCGAGGGCCTGCGCCCCATGAACCGCACGCACGTCCACCTTTCGTCCGATCGCGAGACGGCGGCCAGGGTCGGGGCACGCCGCGGCCGTCCGGTCGTCCTGTCCGTGGACGCCGCCGCGATGCACCGCGCGGGCCACACCTTCTACGTCAGCGCCAACGGCGTCTGGCTCACCGCCGCCGTGCCGCCACCGTTCGTGCGCTTCCGCGACTGAACCGCAGCGCGTCGTGCGGGGCGAGCTCGGAGACGCGAGCCCCGGAAACAACGGAAACCGGCCCCGGGGCGAGGCGGACGAGTGCGGGCGCTGCCGTTCACCCCCGCAGTCCGGTGACGCAGGGACCGGCGAAGACGCAAGGGTCAGCGAAGCTGGTCCGCGGCCTCGGCGGCGATGCGCTCGAAGACCTTCTCGTCCGCCGCGAAATCGGAGCCGGGAATCGGCCAGTGAATCACGATCTCGGTGAAGCCGAGGTCGCGGTGGCGTCCCGCGAAGTCCACGAAGGCGTCCACGGACTCCAGCGGGCGGCCCCGGTCCGGGGTGAAACCGGTCAGCAGGACCTTGTCGAGGCCGGCCACGTCCCGGCCGGCCTCCGCGCACGCCTTCCCGAGCTTCTCGGCCTGCGCGCGCAGGGCCTCCACCGACTGCTCCGGGGTCCCCTCCTCGTACAGCTTCGGGTCACCGGTCGTCACCCACGCCTGGCCGTACCGCGCCGCCAGCCTCAGCCCGCGCGGCCCGGTCGCAGCGACCGCGAACGGGAGCCGGGGGCGCTGGACGCAGCCGGGGATGGTGCGGGCCTCGTGCGCGGAGTAGTGCGTGCCCTGGTGGGTGACCGCCTCCTCGGTGAGCAGCCGGTCGAGCAGCGGCACGAACTCGCCGAACCGGTCCGCGCGCTCCTTCGGCGTCCACGCCTCCTGCCCGAGCGCGGTGGCGTCGAAACCGTTGCCTCCGGCGCCGATGCCGAGCGTGATCCGGCCGCCGGAGATGTCGTCGAGCGAGATCAGCTCCTTGGCCAGGGTCACCGGGTGCCTGAAATTGGGCGAGAACCGGCCGCCCTGTACTGCCGAATATCCCAGGCCGACGATGACGACCAGACCGGCGTCGACCGGCAGGAACGTATCTGCCGGGAGATCGCCGAGCGCCGCGGCCTGGCCAGCCTGCTGCGCGGCCTACGTCGGGCTCGTACCCGAACCGCCGCTTGCCCGAGTGCGGCATGCCGGTCTCGGCCCGCTCCGCGAGCGCGGACTTCAGCCGCCGGGAGGTGTCGTCGGAGGAGCGGCAGGCGTGGGCCGCTGCCGCCGTCCAGGCCGCTTACCGGCTCGGCCTTAACCCGGCAGCGGTCCGCCAGGAAACCTGGCGCAACTGACCCGCCAACCCGAGGAACCCAGGGAGCCCCGATGCGATGGCAGTTCCACTACCCTCAAGCGCACCAGCTTCTACCCGCCCGACTACGACAACCCCGGACTCGGCGGCTGTGAAGCCTCCCTGGTCCTCCTCACCCGCGCCCTCGCCGCCCGAGGCCACCACGTCGAGGTCTTCAACTGCTGCTACCGCCCCCGGCATCCACGACGGCGTGACTTGGTGCATGACCTGGGAACTCGACTCTGCCGCGGCTCCCGATGTCGCTGTCGCGGTCCGCTTCGACGAGGCCCTGTGGCCCGCTGGTTCCAAGGCCGGACAACACCTCTTCTGGCCGGGAAGGAGTCGCCCATCTCGCCCCAGACAGGATCGCAGCAGCCTGGGAAGCCCTGATCGAGGCGTGAGGACGTCACGCCCCGGAGTCACGGGGAGACACCGCTGACGCCGACGTAGGCTCGGTCGCATGAGCCTGCGCCTGAGCACCGTGATCCTGCCCGCCGACCGTTGGCACGAGGGAGGCCGCGCCAAGTGGCAGCGCGCCGAGGAGCTCGGCTTCCACGCCGCGTACACCTATGACCATCTGTCCTGGCGGTCGTTCCGCGACGGCCCCTGGTTCGGTGCCCTGCCCACCCTCACCGCCGCCGCTACCGCCACGCATCACCTGCGCTTGGGCACCCTCGTTACGTCGCCCAATTTCAGGCACCCGGTGACCCTGGCCAAGGAGCTGATCTCGCTCGACGACATCTCCGGCGGCCGGATCACGCTCGGCATCGGCGCCGGAGGCAACGGTTTCGACGCCACCGCGCTCGGGCAGGAGGCGTGGACGCCGAAGGAGCGCGCGGACCGGTTCGGCGAGTTCGTGCCGCTGCTCGACCGGCTGCTCACCGAGGACGCGGTCACCCACCGCGGCACGCACTACTCCGCGCACGAGGCCCGCACCATCCCCGGCTGTGTCCAGCGCCCCCGGCTCCCGTTCGCGGTCGCTGCGACCGGGCCGCGCGGGCTGAGGCTGGCGGCGCGGTACGGCCAGGCGTGGGTGACGACCGGTGACCCGAAGCTGTACGAGGAGGGGACCCCGGAGCAGTCGGTGGAGGCCCTGCGCGTGCAGGCCGAGAAGCTCGGGAAGGCGTGCGCGGAGGCCGGCCGGGACGTGGCCGGCCTCGACAAGATCCTGCTGACCGGTTTCACCCCGGACCGGGGCCGCCCGCTGGAGTCCGTGGACGCCTTCGTGGACTTCGCGGGACGCCACCGCGACCTCGGCTTCACCGAGATCGTGATTCACTGGCCGATTCCCGACTCCGACTTCGCCGCCGACCAGGCCGTCTTCGAGAAGATCGCCACCGAGGCCCTCGCCCAGCTCGGCTGAAGCCTGTCATCGATCGGCGCCTTGTTGCTTTGAGTACTTGTACGGATGCGGTTGGTTTCCACCGTGCTGAATGATCGCTCCTGGCTCAGTACAACTGGCAAGGAGCGCAATGAAGCGGTCACAACGGCGGTGCAGTCAGGCTCAGGCGGGCAAGGCTCGCCATAAGGGTATGTCTGGGGGAAGTTGCCCTTGAGCGAAAGGTCCGCAGGAAGGGCACCGAGCCGCGCGTCAGGAGGGTACTCATCGCGGAGGCATTGTGGTCGCATCGCTTCCGCCGAACCCCGTGATACTTCCGGTGGCTGCTGACCGTGCTACCTCATGAGAAGTCTGCCCGCAGTGCTTCTCCTGGTCGGGCCCGATCGCCGCGATCGCTCTTTCTGGGTGTCGACTGAGACTTCCTTCAAGAGCACCTTCCTGCGTTCCATCCGCAATGGACTGTGGCCCATAGGCTTCCTCACCAGTCCGGAAACGCGTCACATGGGACGCATGGGGTGGCGATTTCTCACGTACTCCTGGCCGCATTCATGGCGCTCCTCTCGGAGCATCACCTGATTGCCGGCGGTGGCGTCGTCGCACTCGTGGTCCTGCTGAGTACCCGCTTGAACGTCGCCGATCACGTGATCATGGCGGCCGTCAGGGACCAGGAACGCGAGAAGCTGCTCGACTATCTGGAAGATCGGCTGCGCTGGATGCAAGGGCGCTGCGACAAGATAGTGATCATCGCCCACTCCCAAGGGGGCTTTCTGGCCCACCAGCTCATGGCTCGCCAACGGGGCAGCAACCAGCGGAAGGTGATTCGGCTGGTGGGGGTTGGATCAGGGCTCAAGCCCATCTGGATTCTTCAGCAGGCCAGGCGACCGTTCGTCGCAGCCATGGCATGGGTATTGCCATTCGCATCCGTCTGCTTAGCCTGGGGGGCCTCGCCACTCATCGAGCCAAGCAGCTCAGAAGTCGCAGCGGGCATGCTGATGCAGCTGACGGCGACCACGCCATCATTGGCCCTTCCGCTGGCTGCGCAGTCCCCCGAGTTCGGTACGACCATGATGCAAGGCATGGCTGAGTCGTTGGAGCGGATTCAGTCAGGCATTTTCCTCGTGGGCGACATGTCCTGGGAGCGGTGGGCAGCCATCGCGGTAAGCGTGACGCTGACCGTCGTGTGCGGGTTGATCGTCAAGTTCCGTATCGCACCCGGTGCAAAAGCCCCCTTCGTCCTTCCGACACCCAACGGCACGAAGGCGCTGGAGTGGCATGAGTACAGCAGCCAGCACGACATGGTGGGCAGAATGCTGCTGCCCAGGCTCCCTCCGGGAGTGGAACAGGAAGCCACGCCGGTACTGGGGCACCCGCTGCGCGACCACACGAAGTACTTCGACAGCGAGGGAATGCTCACGCGCGGTCTGACGGCCGGGCTGCTTACGGACATCGAATCCTCAACTCGCGAGAGCCTTGGAGGACGGAGATGGACGGAGACAGTCGCCCGCTACGAACGGGCCTTGCGCAAGCAGCATGACCGACGTCGCTGCTTTCAAGCGGTTCTCATGCTGTGGGTGGCATTCGCTGTCCTGGTGCCCCGCATGGCGAGCGGAGCGACCCTGGTCGAGGCGGTCCTCGGAGGGTGGCTGCCCCTCGGGCTGACGACGGTGGTACTGAGCGCTGTGTTCACCTGGCGCGGCCGGCGGAGCCACCGGGAGATGGTCGCCCTGCTCGACGCGGAGTTGAGAGGGGAACCGCGGCCCGACCCGCCCGTCAGGATCATTCCACCCGAGTTTCGGACCACTGCATCCCTATCATTGGCGATCGGCGCCGTGCTCGCCTTCTACGGAGCGTTGTGGTTGAGGGTGCTGTCGGATCTGCACCCGACGTGGGATGTTCGCTCACCTGGAGCGCCGCTACTCGCCACCATTCTGTTCGCGGCCTTGGCTGCTGCGGCGTGTTCGCGTACAGGGTCAAGCGGCGGTGGGCCGCCGGTGCGGCACTGTTGGCCATGCTGCCCGCCTTGGCCTCTGGTGGGCCCGTCGCACAGCATGCGCCCGGTTGGGCGACAGCCCCTGGGGGCCGCTCGCCGCCGTTGTCCTGACAGCCGTAGTTGTCGCCGTGATCAGCTTGTCTCGGGCGCGTGTGGTTCCGTTCCCTGAGGCTGTCCCTGGTTCGACGTTGGCGCTACCCGGCCAGCGGCTGACTGCTGGAAGCGCTACGGAACGGGGCGCTATCAGCGTCTCGGGCCGTGGTGGCACCGGCAGATAACGCTGAAGTCACAGGTCTGGCTTTGTTCACGGGCTGCGACGTGAATAGAGCCACTGGCTCTCGACGTGGCCGAGTCCTGATGAGTCTGAGGTACGTCCAGCTCACACAGCCAGGGAGGACAAGCTGGCAGCCTGGAGTTGACCAGCGAGCCGATGGAGGTTCTGGGTGGGGTTTGAGGAGGAATGGGCTCAGCTGAAGGCCGAGGCTGCCAAACGGGCGGCTTCAACGCCGACGGCGCCGCCGGTTGCGCGTGCGCTTCCAGCAGAGGTCGATCCCGTGGAGCAGGCGCGGGAGGCGGTACTGGAGCGGCTGGCGGACTTCCGCAGCCGCGTGGTGCTGGTGCCGCTGGATGAGCGGGACGGGCTGTGGACTGCCGAGTTCGGGGGGCTGGACTGGATCTGTGCCTTCTCGGATGAGGAGGCGCTGGCCCGTTTCGCCGTCGCCCGGGGCGACGAAGGTAGAAAGTGGTCGTACCGGCGGGTGGTCGGTGCGCGGCTGCTGGACAAGGTTGTACCGGCGTTGGACTTCCCGTGTGGCGTGGCACTGGACGCCGCGGGGCCGGATGGGGCCGTGTTCCCGCCGGTGCGCGGGATTGTGCCGGATGAGGTGGCACTTGACGGGGAGGCGGCATGAGCGGCGACCGACCTGATCTCAGCTCCTCCAAGGAGGCGCTGGGACAGATCGCACTGGGCATCACCCAGGCGCTGGAGGAGCTCAAAGAGCTCGGCATGGTGGGGATGGCGAGTATGGGGCGAGGTTTCGCCGACACCGCGCTGTCCGGGATGGAGACGGGCCACGGGGGGCTGGCGACCACATTGGGCACGTTCTGCGAGCGCTGGGAGTGGGGCGTTCGGGCGCTGGTGCAGCAGGGCAACACATTCGCGGCGAATGTCGGGCTGTCGGCAGGCATGCTGCATGAGCAGGATCAGTACATCCAGGGCTCCTTCAAGGTGCTCGTCAACTCCGGGATGGGCAATCCGTATGCCACCGAGGAGGAGGTCATCGCCAAGGACTGGGGCGGGGTTTTCTCGGACAACGCCTACACCCAGATCCGAGATGCCGACTACAGCCAGGAGTCGTTGGACCGGGCCGCCGAGAACAGCAAGGAGGCGTGGAAGGGGACCGTCCGGGACCTCAACAGCTCCAAGATCCTCCTGCCCAACCAGCTCATCGACGCAACGGGGATGCGCGAAGAGGTGGACGCCGCAGTGGAGGACGTGGTTGGGCCGCCGCCGAAGCCTCAACAGGGTGGTGAGGGCTGATCGTGGACTGGGGAAGCCTGGCCAGCAAGGGCCTGGGAAAGCTGGAGGAAGGTTGGGAGACCGGTAAGAAGGCCCTGGGCGAGGGTATCGACCAGGCCACCGACCGGGCCGGGAAGGGGCTCGACTACGTCGGCGCGCACGACTGGGCGGACAAAGTCGAGGATTGGGGCGATGATGTCGCCTCCGATCTCGGGGCCTCGATACGTGAGCAGCAGCTCGGTGAGACGGAACAGGCCAATGAGCTGATCCACGGATCGCCTGCAGCTCTCCGGGAGTCGGCGACGCACTTCAAGCACTTCCAGGCAGCCTTCGACCGCGTTGGCCAGGGCATGCGCGCGCTGGACTCAGGCCACTGGAAGGGGCGGGCCGCCGACGCCTTCCGGGAGAAGTTCGCGATGTATCCAGCGGACTGGCTTCGGGCGGCCGACGCCTGTGAAGCCGCTGGCAACGCGCTTCTCCGCTACACGGAGACCGTGGAGTGGGCACAGACGCAGGCCCAACAGGCGATCGACCTGTACAAGAAGGGCAAGAAAGCGTCCGAGGACGCCGTCAGCGCCTACAACTCCAAGGTCGACGGCTACAACGCGGCCGTACGGGCCGGCCGCGCCCCGGGGCCGAAACCTCCCCCGTTCAGCGATCCGGGTGTGGGGGACGTCAAACTGGCCTTCGAGACGCTGAAGGAGGCACGGCGTCAGCGCAACGCGGCCGCTGCCACCGCTGAGCGGGCCATCGCGGCCGCGACGGAGCACGCGCCCGCCGAGCCGCCGCCGCTCGACCGGGCCATGGCCTCATGGGTCGACTCGCGAGGGGCCAACGCCGTAGAGTTCAACCACTTCGTGGGCGGGGTGGTCAAAGGAACGGCGGGGCTCCTCACGTTCGTACGCGGCCTCAACCCGCTCGACACCTACAACCTGACTCATCCGGCTGAGTACCAGCAGAACGTCAGTATGACGCTGGCGGGCCTCGTCTCCACGGCAGCCCACCCCGAGCGCATCCCCGGAGCGCTCATCGACAGCTTCAGCAAGGATCCCAGCGAAGGGCTGGGCCGGCTGGTCCCGGACCTGATCGGTACGAAGGGGTTCGGCGGGGCTCGGGCGGGACTCCGCGTCGCCGCACGGGAAGGACTTGAAGGGGTGGCCCAATCCGGGATCCGGCACTCCGACGAGTGGCTGACAGGTGCCCGCAGGCGCCCGAGGGACATCCTGGACGATCCCGCCCAAACACGGTGGGCCGAGGACGCGTACGCGGACTTCATGCGGGACTCGCGGGACATCGACGCCATCAGCAATCACACGCAGGGGCTGGCTCGCGACAATGGAGCGACGGGATTCTCCTCGGAGGAGATCACGGCGATCAAGAAGCATGTCTTCGACACGGAACACCCCATCGAAGACTACGAAACAGGAAAGGTCGTCGTGCGCAAGTTCGACGCCGATGCGGAGATCGCAGACGCGTGGATTCGCTTGAGGGCCGGGAACTCTCTGCCCGAGGACAGACTCCTGCTGGAGCACGAGCTGGCTGAGCTCACCTACCTGCGGGAGAACCCCGGAGCGACCTACCAGGAAGCGCATCGGGTAGCCAACGAAACGTACAATTGGCAGGATTCCGTACCGCTGAACAAGCGGGAAGACTTTGAGGGTGAGTGGTAGTGGCCGCACTCGTCTACTTCCGGAAGATCTCCGAGGACGCGGAGCTGGTCCGCTACGAGTTCGGGGACGATCCGGACAGCTTTTCGCGACACCTGACCATGGACAAGGAATCCGGCACGTCGTCGGCCGACGACGGCCGGACGGACTACTCGTTCCTCAAGGCGTCCCGGAAGATCAACGCGATGCGCGAGGAGCGCGGTCGGTGGCCGGACCGTGGCATGAGCGTGAGTTGACCGGCCTCTGCCATGGCTTCAGTACAGTCCCTCGTCGACCAGGGTGCTGCCGATGTCCGGGCCGTGGAGCACGAGCGGATAGCGCTGAAGTCACAGGTCAGGCTGGGATAGGTGAACAAGGCTTGACTGAGGTGACGAGGGTGCCCAGGCGCAGCCGCTCGGTGGCCGTCGCCGCGGCGGTGAGGGTGGGCAGGGCACCGAACCACGGGCCGTCCCGGAACGACCGCCAGGACAGATGGTCATAGGTGTACGCGGCGTGGAAGCCGAGCTCCTCGGCGCGCCGCCACTTGGCGCGGCCTCCCTCGTGCCAGCGGTCGACGGGCAGGATCACGGTGCTCAGACGCAGGCTCATGCCCCCGAGCCTACGTCCGTCCCAGAAGAGTCCGGCCCTCCCAGCGGCACCGGCCGCTCCTCCTCGGCCCAGCTTTTGGCATATGCCGCCAGCATGCTCCCCGGTCAGGGGCACGCATCCTCATCTGTGCGCCCCTCCGCACGGCCGTGCACCTCCGTACGCGAGAATGGCCGGGTGACCTCAGCTATCGACATGCCTTCGCCTGCCGTCCCCCGGCTGATCGCCACGGACCTCGACGGCACCCTGCTGCGCGACGACAAGACCGTCTCGGAGCGCACGGTCGCCGCGCTCGCCGCCGCCGAGGAGGCCGGGATCGAGGTCTTCTTCGTCACCGGACGCCCGGCCCGCTGGATGGACGTCGTCAGCGATCATGTGCACGGCCATGGGCTGGCGATCTGCGGGAACGGCGCCGCCGTCGCCGATCTGCACGCGGGCGGCAGGCTGGTCAAGGTCCGCCCACTGGCGCGCGACATCGCCCTGGACGCCGTGCGCACTCTCCGCACCGCCGCTCCCGGCACTTCCTTCGCCGTCGAGATGACCACCGGCATCCACTACGAGCCGGCCTATCCGCCGCTCCACCTGGACCCGGGCGCCTCCGTCGCCGTGGCCGAGAAGCTGCTCCACGAGGACGCGCCGGGCACTGGCGCCCCCGTGCTGAAGCTGCTCGCCCATCATGCGGAACTGGCCCCGGACGATTTCCTCGCCCTGGCCCGCACCGCGGCCGGGGGCCGGGCCGTCTTCACCCGGTCCAGCCCCACGGCCCTGCTGGAGGTCAGCGGGCCGGGGGTGTCGAAGGCGAGCACCCTGGCCCTCTGCTGCGCCGAGCGCGGCATCTCGCCCGCCGAGGTCGTCGCCTTCGGCGACATGCCCAACGACGTGGAGATGCTCCGCTGGGCGGGCACGTCGTACGCGATGGGCAACGCCCACCCCGCCGCGCTTGCCGCCGCCTCCGGCCGCACCGCAACCAACGGCGAGGACGGCGTCGCGATCGTCATCGAGCGGATCCTCGCCGAGCGGCGGCCCGCCGGCACGGCGAGCTGACCACCCGCTGCAGTGCGCTGCCGGAACTCGGCCGCGGCCGCCTCGTCCTCGCGCCCCGTGACCGTCCACGGCCCCGGCGGCCGGCCCCGCGGCCGGGATCGTCCACGGCCCCGGCCGCTCCAAGCCCTGCCCGCGTCGTCCACGCGGTCCCGGCCGCTCCGGTCCCGGCGGTACGGCACCGGTTCGTGACCGTCCACGGCCCCGCTCAGAGCGGGGCCTCCCACACCACCGTCGTCCCGGCCCCGTCCTCCCCGATGCCGGGACCGAACCGGCTCGCACCGCCCAACGACTCCGCCCGGCGGGCCAGGTTCCGCAGACCGCTGCGCCGTCCGCCCTCGGGGATGCCCACGCCGTCGTCGGCGACCGACAGGCGCACCGCGTCCCTCCCGTCGGGCAGTGCGGCGGTCGCGTCGACGACCACGTCGATCACCGATGCCCCGGCGTGCCGGAAGGCGTTGGACAGCGCCTCCCGCAACGCGGCGATCAGGTTCTTCCCGGTCAGTTCGCCGACCAGCGAGTCGACCGGGCCGACGAAGCGGTGCGCGGGCTTGAAGCCCAGCGGTACCGCCGCCATGTTGATCTCGCGCAGGACGCGCGTGCGCAGCCCCGACGGCGCCTCCGCCGGTTCCTGCTGCAACGCGAAGATCGCCGTACGGATCTCCTGGATGGTCACGTCCAGTTCGTCGACCGCCCGGCCGACGCCGGTCCGCACCTCGGGCACGGCCGACGAGCGCTGGGCGCTCTCCAGGGTCATCCCGGTGGCGAACAGCCGCTGGATGACCAGGTCGTGCAGGTCGCGGGCGATCCGGTCACGGTCCTCGTACACCGCGAGCCGTTCCCGGTCCCGCTGGGCCTCCGCCATCATCAGCGCCAGCGCGGCCTGCGCGGCGAACTGCGTGGCGAGGGTCCGTTCGGCCCGCGTGAACGGTCTTTCGCCGCGGGCGCGAGGGGTGGCGAGCGCCCCCAGCACCCGGCCGCCGCTGTGCAGGGGCAGCAGCATGCTGGGGCCGAAACGGTCGGCGAGCCCGGTGGTCGCGCGGGGATCGGTGCCCGAGCCGTCCACGAAGACCGCCTCACCGGCCAGCAGCTTGGCCGCCACCGGGCTCTCCGGCCCGATGATCGCCCCCAGGGGTACGGCGGAGTCGTCCGCGCAGACGGCGACGACCTCCAGCCCGCCCTCCGCGGCTGGCAGCAGGACGATCCCGGCCGCGGACGCGGCGAGATGCCGGGCCTGTTCGGCGACGACGGACAGCGCGTCGTCGGCGTCACCGCCGGAGAGCAGCGCGGTGGTCACAGCCACCGAGCCGTCGATCCACCGCTCGCGCTGGCGGGCGGCCTCGTACAGCCGGGCGTTGCCGATGGCGATCCCGGCCTCCGCGGCGAGCACCCGCACCATGTGCAGGTCGTCGTCGCCGAACTCGGCCCCGTCCTCCTTCTCGGCGAGGTAGAGGTTCCCGAAGACCTCGCCCTGCACACGGATCGGGACTCCGAGAAAGGTCCGTACAGGTGGGTGGCCCGGCGGGAATCCGGCGAACCTCGGATCGGCCGTCAGATCGGCGAGCCCCGTGCCCTCCTCGTCGACGACGCCGATGGCCGCGTAACGGCAGCGGGCGAGTTCGGCAGCCGTCTCGCAGATCCGGTCGAGGGTGGAGTGCAGTTCCAGGCCCGTGCCGACGAAGCGCATGGCTTCCAGCAGTTCCGGTACACGTGCGGCCAGTTCGGCGGACAGACCCCCCAGGCCGCGGGTCGCCTCGGTCGCGGCTTCGAGTGGGTCCTTCGGGTCCGGCTCCGACATACCCCGAGACTAGTTAGTACCGGTTGGGGAGGAAACTCGGCGAATTTCCCGCCTGACCGGCAGCCCGCCAGACTCCTCTCCGTACATCCAACCGGCTCGTCGCGCCGCGGTCCCTCTCCCGCTCCCCGGCGCGTGCGCGCTCACGTGGGAACGCCCGCGACGGCCCTCACCGAGCCCATGCTCTCGACCTCGTTCTCGCGCTCCAGCATCCGCCGCAACGGCCCCTCCTCGGCGGCGAGATCGGCGTACGGACCGGCCTGCACGATCCGGCCCGCGTCCAGCACCAGCACCTCGTCGACGGCTTCGAGCCCCCGCAGCCGATGGGTGATCAGCACGGTCGTACGTCCCCGGGTCGCGTCCAGCAGGTCCGCGGTCAGCGCGTCCGCGGTCGCCAGGTCAAGGTGTTCGGCGGGCTCGTCCAGGACGAGTACGGGGAAGTCGGCGAGAACGGCCCGGGCGAGCGCGAGCCGCTGGCGCTGACCGCCCGAGAGGCGTGCGCCGTGCTCGCCGACGAGGGTGTCGAGCCCCTCGGGCAGCGCCTCGGCCCAGTCGAGCAGCCGTGCCTGTTCGAGCGCCGCCCGCAGTTCCTCGTCCGCCGCCCCGGGGCGGGCCAGCCGCAGGTTCTCCCGGATGGAACTGTCGAAGACGTGGGCGTCCTGGGCGCACAGGCCGACGAACGTACGGACCGTGTCCCCGTCCAGCGCGGAGGCATCGACGCCACCGATGCGGTACGTGCCCGCGCGGGCGTCGAGGAAGCGGAGCAGGACCTGCGCCAGGGTCGTCTTCCCCGAGCCGGACGACCCGACGACGGCGATGCGCCGGCCCGCCGTCAGCGTCAGGTCCACGGCTTCCAGAGCGTCCCGCTCCGCCCCGGGATAACGGGCCGAAAGCCTCTGTACCTCCAGCGGGAAGGGCGAGCCGGGGGCCGGTGCCGGGCTGTCCGGTTCGCGTACGGGCAGCGGGGCGTCCAGCACCTCGTACACCCGCTCCGCGCTCCGCGCGACCCGCTGCCGGAACTGCACGGCCAGCGGCAGACCGGTCACGGCCTCGAAGGCGGCCAGCGGCGTGAGCACCACGACCGCGAGCTCCACGCCCGCGAGCCGTCCGTCCCGCACGGCGGGCAGGGCGACCAGCGCGGTGGCGACGACGGTCAGGCCGCCGATCAGGGCGGTGAGGCCGCCGCCGAGCGCCGTGGCAGTCGCGGCGCGGGCCGCGATCCGGGTCAGTACCCCGTCGGCCTCCCGGGCCCGCTGCGCGCGGGCGGGCAGTGCGCCCGCGACGGTCAGTTCGGCGGTCCCGCCGAGGAGATCGGTGACCCGGGTGGCCAGGTCGGCGCGGGCGGGGGCGAGTCGGCGTTCCGCCTGGCGGGAGCAGGCGCCGCTGATCCACGGCACCCCCGCTCCGGCCAGCAGCAGCCCGACGGCCAGCACGGCGCCCGCCGCGGGGAGCAGCAGGCCGACGAATCCGACGGTGGCCACTCCGACGACCACCGCCGTCCCGGCGGGCAGCAGCCAGCGCAGCCAGTGGTCCTGAAGGGCGTCGACGTCGGCGACCAGCCGGGAGAGCAGGTCCCCACGCCGGGTGCGGCGCAGACCGGCCGGTGCGATCCGCTCCAGGCCCCGGTATACCGCCACGCGCAGTTCGGCCAGCATCCTGAGCACCGCGTCGTGCGACACCAGGCGCTCGGCGTAGCGGAAGACGGCCCGGCCCAGACCGAAGGCGCGGGTCGCGGTCACGGCGACCATCAGATAGAGCACCGGGGGCTGTTCGGAGGCGCGGGAGATCAGCCAGCCGGAGACGGCCATGAGCCCTACGGACGAGCCCAGGGCAAGGCTTCCCAGCAGCAGCGCGAGCGCCAGCTGTCCGCGCCGCGCACCCGCCGCCTTCCGGACCCGGGCGAGAACATGTCCGGTGCCGGCCCCCGGGTGCCGCGACACCTCGGGCTCCAGCGCCTCACCGGGTCCGTCGCCGTGTGTCGTCGGCTTCCGGGGCACCGGGACGGCCTCCCCGGACCCCGTCGTCCGGGTCCCCGCCGTGCCGGAATCCGCAGCAGGTTCGAGGGCCACCACCCGGTCGGCCACCGCGAGCAGCGCGGGCCGGTGCACGACCAGCAGCACGGTCCGCCCCACCGCGAGCCTGCGTACCGCGTCGACGATCCCCTCCTCGGTCTCACCGTCCAGGCTCGCGGTCGGCTCGTCGAGCAGCAGCAGCGGACGGTCGGCGAGGAAGGCACGGGCCAGCGCGAGCCGCTGGCGCTGACCGGCGGACAGCCCCGCGCCGTCCTCGCCGAGCACCGTCAGCTCGCCGTCCGGGAGCCGGGCGACGAAGTCGTACGCCCCCGCGTCCCGCAGTGCCGCCATGACCGCCGCGTCGTCCGCATCCGGCCGGGCCAGCCGCACGTTCTCCGCGATCGTGCCCGCGAACAGATAGGGGCGCTGCGGAACCCAGGCGATCTGTTCGCGCCAGCGCTCCAGGTCCAGGGTTCCCAGGTCGGCGCCACCGACCCGTACCCGCCCTTCGTCGGGCGCGGTGAAGCCCAGCACCACGTCGAGCAGGGTGGACTTCCCGACGCCGCTGGGACCGGTCAGGGCGACGGTCTCCCCCTCCTCCACCACCAGGGAGGCCCGGTCCAGGGAGGGCGCGGTGCGGCCCTCGTGCCGTACGGTCACGTCCTCCAGCTCCAGCCGCAGCGGCTCCGGGACGTCCGCCGTGCCGCCCTTGCGGGGCTCGGTCTCCAGGACCGCGAAGATCTCCTCCGCGGCCGAGAGCCCCTCGGCAGCGGCGTGGTACTGCGCTCCGACCTGGCGGATCGGCAGATACGCCTCCGGGGCCAGGATCAGCACCACCAGTCCGGTGTAGAGGTCGAGTCCGCCGTACACGAGCCGCATGCCGATGGTGACGGCGACCAGGGCCACCGACAGGGTCGCCAGCAGTTCCAGGGCGAAGGACGACAGGAACGCGATCCGCAGGGTCCGCAGCGTGGCCCGCCGGTATTGCGAGGTGATGGCCCGGATGGACTCGGCCTGCGCCTTGGCCCGGCCGAAGACCTTCAGCGTCGGCAGCCCGGCGACCACGTCGAGGAAGTACCCGGAGAGCCGGGACAGCAGCCGCCACTGACGGTCCATCCGCGCCTGGGTGGCCCAGCCGATCAGGATCATGAAGAGCGGAATGAGCGGCAGGGTCACCACGATGATCGCCGCTGACACCCAGTCCTCGGTGACGATCCTCGCCAGCACGGCCACCGGAACGACCACCGCGAGTCCGAGCTGCGGCAGATAGCGCGCGAAGTAGTCGTCGAGCGCGTCGACACCACGGGTGGCGAGCGTCACCAGGGAGCCGGAACGCTGACCGCTCAGCCAGCCGGGCCCGAGCTCCGTGGCACGCGCCAGCAGCCGGCCGCGCAGTTCGGACTTGACCGCCGCGCTGGCGCGATACGCGGCCAGTTCGGTCAGCCAGGAGACCAGTGCCCGGCCGAGCGCGACCGCGGCGAGCAGGAGCAGCGGGGTCCGCAGCCCGGAGGCGGTCAACCCGTCCTCGAAACCGCCCACCACGATGTCGGCGATGAGCATGGCCTGGGCGATGACCAGCGCCGCCCCGATCGCTCCGAGTGCCACCACGGCCGCCAGGAAGAAGCGGGTGGCTCGGGCGTGGCGGAGGAGACGCGGATCGATCGGTTTCACGTGAAACAGCCCCAAAATGAGCTCGTCGGTGGACCGGGGCGGGGCCTGTCCGGAGCTTCGGCGCCGGACAGGCCCCCGGTGCGCTCAGTGCGCTTCGGCGATGTGCTGCGTACCGATGCGCTTGCGGAACACCCAGTAGGTCCAGCCCTGGTAGAGCAGGACGAGCGGGGTGGCGATTCCCGCGCACCAGGTCATGATCTTCAGTGTGTACGGGCTGGACGAGGCGTTGGTGACCGTGAGGTTCCAGGCGTCGTTCAGCGAGGACGGCATGACGTTCGGGAAGAGCGTCAGGAAGAGCATCGCAACGGCAGCCGCGATCGTCACACCGGAGAACGCGAACGACCATCCCTCGCGCCCCGCCGCGATCGCGCCGATCGCGGCGACCAGCGACACCGCCGCGACGACCATCGCCGCCATGCTCCAGCCGTTGCCGCGGTCGATCTGGGTCCAGATCAGGAAGCCGAGCGCGAGCACCGCGGTGACCGCACCGAGCTTCATCGCCAGGGTGCGCGCCCGGTGCCGTATGTCGCCGACGGTCTTGAGCCCGGCGAACACCGCGCCGTGGAAGGTGAAGAGGGTGAGCGTGACCAGCCCGCCGAGGATGGCGTACGGGTTGAGCAGGTCCCAGAAGTTGCCCACGTACTCCATGTCGGCGTCGATCTTCACGCCGCGCACGATGTTCCCGAACGCCACGCCCCAGAGCAGGGCCGGGATCAGCGAGGTCCAGAAGATCGCGTGCTCCCAGTTGGTCTGCCACCGGTCCTCCGGGCGCTTCGCCCGGTACTCGAAGGCGACGCCCCGCACGATCAGACAGACCAGGATGATCAGCAGCGGCAGGTAGAAGCCGGAGAACAGGGTGGCGTACCACTCGGGGAACGCGGCGAAGGTCGCGCCGCCCGCGGTGAGCAGCCACACCTCGTTGCCGTCCCAGACCGGCCCGATCGTGTTGATCAGGACCCGCCGTTCCTTGCGGTCACGGGCCAGCAATTTGGTGAGGATCCCGATCCCGAAGTCGAACCCCTCCAGGAAGAAGTAGCCGGTCCAGAGGACGGCGATGAGCACGAACCAGACGTCGTGGAGTTCCATCTCTCAGCTCCTCGGCCTCAGTAGGAGAAGGCCATCGGCCGGTCGGCGTCGGCGTGCTCGTCGCCGCCGATCTTGGTGGGCGGGTTGAGGTCGGCCTCCGTGAGCTCCGGCGGTCCGGCCTTGATGTACTTCACGAGCAGCTTGACCTCGATCACCGCGAGGATGGCGTAGAGCAGGGTGAAGCCGATCATCGACGTGAGCACCTCGCCCTGCGAGACGCCGGGGGAAACCGCGTCCCGGGTCTGGAGCACTCCGTAGACCACCCAGGGCTGGCGGCCCATCTCGGTGAAGATCCAGCCCCAGGAGTTGGCGATCAGCGGGAAGGCCATGGTCCAGAGCGCCAGGATCCAGTAGCACTTGGCGAACTTGGGGCTGAGTGCCTTGTTCTTGAAGAGGACCAGATGCGGTACCTCGTCCTCTCCGGTGCGCAGCGCCGGAGGCAGCATGAACTTCCTGCGTGTCAGCCACAGCCCGAGGAGGCCGAGGGCGAAGGACGCCATCCCGAAGCCGATCATCCAGCGGAAGCTCCAGAAGGCGACCGGGATGTTGGGCCGGTAGTCGCCGGGACCGAACTTCTCCTGCTCGGCCTTGTTGATGTCGTTGATGCCGGGGACGTGCGAGGTGAAGCTGTTGTCGGCGAGGAAGGACAGCATGCCGGGGATGGAGATCTCCACGGTGTTGTGCCCCTCGGCCACGTCACCGACCGCGAAGAGCGAGAAGGGCGCACCGCTCTCGCCCTCCCAGAGGGCCTCGGCGGCGGCCATCTTCATCGGCTGCTGCTTGAACATGACCTTGCCGAGCTGGTCACCGCTGACGGCGGTGAGCAGTCCGGCGATCACGACCGTGACCAGGCCGAGCCGCAGCGAGGTCCGCATCACGGGGATGTGCTTCTTGCGCGCCAGGTGGAACGCGGCGATGCCGACCATGAACGCGCCTCCGACCAGGAAGGCGGCGGTGATGGTGTGGAAGAACTGGGCGAGGGCGGTGTTCTGCGTGAGCACCTGCCAGAAGTCGGTCAGCTCGGCCCGGCCGCGCTCCTCGTTGATCCGGTAGCCCACCGGGTGCTGCATCCAGGAGTTGGCCGCCAGGATGAAGTAGGCGGACAGGATGGTGCCGAGGGACACCATCCAGATGCAGGCGAGGTGGATCTTCTTCGGAAGCTTGTCCCAGCCGAAGATCCACAGCCCGATGAACGTGGACTCGAAGAAGAACGCGATCAGCGCCTCGAACGCGAGCGGGGCACCGAAGATGTCGCCGACGAACCGCGAGTAGTCGGACCAGTTCATGCCGAACTGGAACTCCTGGACGATGCCGGTGACCACGCCCATGGCGATGTTGATCAGAAAGAGTTTGCCCCAGAACTTCGTCGCTCTGAGGTACTTCTCCTTGTTCGTACGTACCCAGGCGGTCTGCAGACCCGCGGTGAGCGCGGCGAGAGAGATCGTCAGCGGAACGAACAGGAAGTGGTAGACGGTGGTGATCCCGAACTGCCAACGCGCCAGTGTTTCTGGCGCCAGCGCTAGCTCCACGTCGCCTTCTCCTTACATCGCCGTGACCGCACGGGCAGTCTGCCCGTTAAATCCGATTAATCACGGGAAGAACAGACATGCTTGTGAACGCGTTCACATTCACAATTAAAATTATGACGCACAGCCTTTCGGGACGTTCGGGCGGGGTACCCCTCTCTCGGGATGTTCCGATCAATCCGCCTGAAGCAGACACATGGGCACACCGGCGCCCCGGCACGCCCGAACCCGGACACCCGCGCACGAAAAGGCCCCGTATCCCGTCCGATCGGGATACGGGGCCCGAAAAACCCCGTGCGCGAGCCCCGGTCCGCACGCCGCTCCACGGCTCCCCGCAGGACCGCGCCGCCCCGCGCCTTCCCGCGGGGCGGCGCCGCGCTGCGGCTCTACAGCTCCCTGCGGTACGACTCCGCCACCTTCAGGAACAGATCGTTCGCCTCGTCCTCACCGATCGTGACCCGCACGCCCTCGCCCACGAACGGCCTGACCACCACACCGGCCCGCTCGCACACCGCGGCGAAGTCTGCCGTGCGCTCCCCAAGCCGCAGCCACACGAAGTTCGCCTGCGACTCCGGCACCGTCCACCCCTGCTCCGCCAGCGTCCGCTGCACCCGGTCGCGCTCGACCACCAAGGAACCCACCCGCCCCAGGAGTTCGTCCTCCGCGCGCAGCGAGGCGACCGCGGCGTCCTGCGCGAGCTGACTCACCCCGAACGGCACCGCCGTCTTGCGCAGCGCGGCCGCCACCGGCTCGTGCGCCACGGCGAAGCCGACGCGCAGTCCGGCCAGACCGTACGCCTTGGAGAAGGTGCGCAGCACCGCCACATTGGGCCGGTCCCGGTAGATCTCGATGCCGTCCGGCACCTCGGCGTCGCGGTTGAACTCGCGGTACGCCTCGTCGAGCACCACCAGGACGTCGCCCGGCACTCGGTCCAGGAAACGTTCCAGCTCGGCCCGGCGCACCACGGTGCCGGTCGGGTTGTTCGGGTTGCAGACGAAGATCAGCCGGGTGCGCTCGGTGATCGCCCCCGCCATCGCGTCGAGGTCGTGCGCCTCACCGGCGGTCAGGGCCACCTTCACCGAGGTCGCGCCGCTGACCTGGGTGATGATCGGGTAAGCCTCGAAGGAACGCCAGGCGTAGATCACCTCGTCGCCCGGGCCCGATGTCGCCTGGATCAGTTGCTGCGCCACACCGACCGACCCGGTCCCGGTGGCGAGATGCGAGACGGGCACGCCGAAACGGTCGGCCAGCTCGTTCATCAGCCCGGTGCAGGCCATGTCCGGGTAGCGGTTGAAGGTCGCGGCCGCCGCCAGCGCGGACTCCATCACTCCGGGCAGCGGGGGGTACGGATTCTCGTTGGAGGACAGCTTGAAGGCGACCGGTCCGTCGGCCGCCGCCGGCTTGCCCGGCACATAGGCGGGAACGCCGTCCAGCTCGGCGCGCAACTTGGGGCTCGTCTCGCTCACCGCAGATCCTCCTCGACCGTCTGTACACATCAATACTGCTCACCTTATGAGGATTGGGCGCCGCTGCGAATGGCCCAGGCGCCTTCGGACGCCCGGTGCGGCCGGGCGTACGGGGAGGGTCCGTGCACCCAATCGTCCGGTGCGACCGGGAATGGGGGAGCGCGTTCAGCCTTGACGCGCGCCGTGGCTCACGCCGTGGCGCGCGTCCCTCGAAGAGGTGAGATGAGACCTCTTCGAGATATCGACCATTTAGTAGGGCCATCGGGTTCAGCACATCACACGCCACGGCCCATACGCCCAACGACCTGGCGTTACAAGGTATTTGACGCACTCTGATCATGCAGAAACGTGCCCGTCAACGCGTGAATATGTGACCGGTCCGACCTCCCGCGCGCGCCCTACTATCGGCTCGCCATGACAGCAGCAGGGAAGCACCAGGTGAGCCGGGCGGAGACGCCCCGGCGCGGCAGCCGGCGAGGACGAGCGGGAATCCGGGACGTGGCCGCCGCCGCCGGGGTCTCCATCACGACCGTCTCCGACGCGCTCAACGGCAAGGGCAGGCTCCCGGACGCCACCCGACGCCATGTCCGCGAGGTCGCAGAGCGCCTGGGCTACCGCCCGTCCGCCGCGGCCCGAACCCTCCGTACCGGCAAGTCCGGCCTCATCGGCCTGACCGTGACGACGTACGGGGACGAACCGTTCACCTTCACCGAGTTCGCGTACTTCGCCGAGATGGCCAGAGCGGCCACCTCCGCGGCGCTCGCCCGCGGCTACGCCCTCGTCATCCTGCCCGCCACCTCGCGCCACGACGTCTGGTCGAACGTCGCTCTCGACGGCACCGTCGTGATCGACCCCTCCGACCAGGACCCGGTCGTCACGGAGCTCGTACGGCAGGGGCTGCCCGTCGTGTCGGACGGACGCCCGGCCGGCGCCCTCCCGGTCACCGCCTGGGTCGACAACGACCACGGAGCCGCCGTGCTCGACCTCCTCGACCACCTCGCCTCCGCCGGGGCCCGCCGCATCGGCCTGCTCACCGGCACCACGACCGACACGTACACCCGCCTCTCCACCTCCGCCTACCTGCGCTGGTGCGAGCGCGTGGGCCAGGACCCGGTGTACGAGTCGTATCCCGCCCACGACCCGTGCGCGGGCGCGGTCGCCGCCGACCGGCTGCTCGCCCGCCCGGACCGCCCCGACGCCGTCTACGGGCTCTTCGACCCCAACGGCACCGACCTCCTGGCGGCCGCCCGCAGATACGGGCTGCGCGTCCCCGAGGACCTGCTGCTGGTCTGCTGCAGCGAGTCCACCGTGTACGCGACGACCGAGCCGCCCATCACCACCCTCTCGCTCAAGCCGCGCAGAATCGGCACGGCGGTCGTCCAGCTCCTCATCGACGCCATCGAGGGCGTGGATCACGGCGGCCCGGTGGAGCAGGTCATACCGACGGAGCTCATCGTCCGGACGTCCTCCCAACGCCGTCCGCCCCGCACCACGGTCAGCCCGCCGCGCTCTCCCGCCAGGGACTGAACCGGCAGCTCCCCCGCCAGGGATTGAACAGGTGATTTCGGACCAAACGGCCGGTGAGCCTGACATGCTCCGGGATTCACCACCCCTGGTGCGTCACACAGCACGATTCGCATTCCTATGATGGGCGCACGACACCGCGGACCGCCCCGACCAGCAGGCCCGTCAGGTGTACGGCGGCGCGACGGTGGTGGAGGGGTCGATGACACAGGGGGCCGGTCAGGAACCCGTGGTGCGGACTGCGACGTTGCGCGACTTCCGCGTGCCGCCCTACGCGCAGACCCCGGTGCCGCCCGCGTCACCGCATCCGGGCGACGTCCTGCCCGCGGACGCGCTGCCGGAGGGGTACACGCCCACCGAACGCGACCTCCCGGTGATCAACCGCGGCGACACCGTCCAGGTACGGGCCGTGCCCGAACCCTGGCCGGCCCGCGAGCCGGGGCTCGGGCCGCTCTACGTCGTCGGCGACGTCCACGGCTATCTGGACGAGCTGCTCGCCGCCCTCGCCGAGCAGGGCCTCATCGACTCCGACGGCAGATGGTCCGCAGGCAATACCCGGCTCTGGTTCCTCGGCGACTTCACCGACCGCGGTCCGGACGGCATCGGCGTCATCGACCTCGTGATGCGCCTCTCCGCCGAGGCCGCCGCCGCGGGCGGGTACTGCAAGGCGTTGATGGGAAATCACGAACTGTTGCTCATCGGCGCCAAACGGTTCGGCGACACGCCGGTGAACTCGGGGGCGGGCACCGCCACCTTCCAAGCCGCCTGGCTGCTCAACGGCGGCCAGAAGAACGACATGGAGCGGCTCCAGGACGTCCATCTCCAGTGGATGTCCCGCCTCGACGCCATCGTCGAGGAGGACGGGCACCTGCTGATGCACTCCGACACGACGGCGTACCTCGACTACGGCAGCACCATCGAGGACGTCAACGACACAGTGCACGCCATTCTCACGCGCAACGACGCCGACGAGTGCTGGGACCTCTTTCGCAAGTTCACCAAACGGTTCGCCTTCCGTGACGACGCGGGACCGCAGGCTGTGCGGGAACTGATGGCCGCCTACGGCGGACAGCGCATCGTCCATGGTCACAGCCCCATTCCCTACCTCCTCGGCGAGGTCGGGTCGGAGGACGGAGAGGACGGTTCCGGTCCGGTGGTCGAAGGCCCGCACGTGTACGCCGACGGGCTCGCCATCGCCATGGACGGCGGAGTGACCATGGCCGGAAAGCTGCTGGTCGTCCAACTCCCCCTGCATGACTGACGGTTTTACGGGGAAACGCATCCACGACCTGACCACGCCGAGCACCGGGCCGCGCACTGGGCCTATTTCCGGAAACCCCCTGTCACCCCGTGCCGTGGGCGCTCTACCATCGGCGTATCCGTAGCAGGCTCTCCTCCGTTTCCGCCCGAATGCCCGGCACGAACGGGCGATCGGGCCCGACGGAGCATCGGGGGATGCACATGAGAAGCGCGCCGCACCTGCTCACCGAGGACCGCCCCGAGTACGAGCGGATCCTCGACGACGCACTGCGCCACGCCCATCGACGGCCGGATCTGGCCGCGGTCGGCGAACGGCTCAACGCCGTACAGCTGCGCACCATGGCGCTGGCCGCCACGGAGATGATCACGGCGACGGCCGCCACCGAGTACGACCACTACGTAAGGGCCCGTGAGGAACTGCGCGGCACGGCCGACGGGGAGGACCCGAGCCCCGGATCCGGCACGGACCTTCCGAGCCGGTCGAGCGCCGGAGCGGGAGCGGTCGTCACGGTCCTCGCGCCCGTGCTCGCCGGCACCGCCGCGTTCATATTCCTGCTGGTCGGCTATCTGCTGAAGCTGCTCAGTCCGCCGCCCGCCTTCGCCTCCACCATGGTCACCGCGGGCTGGTTCTTCGCCGTGGTCATGGCCGCCGCCATCCTGGTCGCCGCCGTCGGGCTGCTGATCACCGCGCTGCGCAACGGCTCCGCGTCGGAGAACGCCGTCCGCGACGAGATCGAGCTGCCGGAGGACGTGGCACGTGCCCGGGAAGCCTGGCGCCACGCACTGCTGGAACGCGGCATCCTGCCGTTCCTGCGCGACGCCCTCGACGACCCCGAGGCCGCCTCCGCCGCACGCACACCGCAGCGCTCACCGAACCGCATCCCGAAAGTCGGCTACAGCAGACCCGACTTCTCCGGCCCGGACGAGGGACCTGCCGCAGGTCCCCGCCCGACCTTCACCAGTCCGGACTTCACCAGCCCCGACTTCGGCAGCTCCGAGCACGAAGTGGAATGACCGAGCCGCCGCACACGCCCCTTCCCCGTCCCCCGTCACGCAGGCCCCGCGCGCCCCTCCCCCGCTCGGACCCGGCCGACGAAGAACGCGGGCGAGACGCACCCGATCACAGGTCCCAGGACCTCGGACGCGCCAGCCCCTCCCACTCGGGACGGAGGAGCGAGAACACCACGATGTCGTACCGCCGCCCCCGGTGCAGGCACGCCGACCGGCTCACTCCCTCCCGGGTGAACCCCGACTTGTCGAGGACGGCGAGCGCAGCCGCGTTGTCCGCGTGGCTGATGGCCCGGAGGCGATACAGGGGAAGCTCCCCGAACGCCAGGTCCGTCAGCACGTCCAGGGCGTCCGTGGGCCCGGGAGCGAGCGAGCAACGAGGGACGAGGGTGCGGAACCCGGCGGTCCGCCCCCTCTGTCGCCCCGGCCGGCCGTCACCTCAGTCCGCGACGGGCAGGTAGACACGGTTGCCGGCCGCCGCGAACTCCTTCGACTTCTCCGACATCCCCGCCTCGATCTCCGCTTGTGACACCCCGTGTTCACGCCGGATGTCCTGAGAGATCTTCATCGAACAGAACTTCGGGCCGCACATCGAGCAGAAGTGCGCCGTCTTCGCCGGCTCCGCGGGCAGCGTCTCGTCGTGGAACCCCCGTGCCGTGACCGGGTCGAGCGCCAGGTTGAACTGATCCTCCCACCGGAACTCGAACCGGGCGTCGGAGAGCGCGTCGTCCCAGTCCTGCGCCCCCGGATGCCCTTTGGCGAGGTCCGCCGCGTGGGCCGCGATCTTGTACGTGATCACGCCAGTCTTCACGTCGTCCCGGTTCGGCAGCCCGAGGTGCTCCTTGGGCGTCACGTAACAGAGCATCGCCGTGCCCCACCAGGCGATCATCGCCGCGCCGATGCCCGAGGTGATGTGGTCGTACGCCGGAGCGACATCGGTGGTCAGCGGGCCGAGCGTGTAGAAGGGCGCCTCCTCGCAGATCTCCTGCTGGAGGTCGATGTTCTCCTTGATCTTGTGCATCGGGACATGGCCCGGGCCCTCGATCATGGTCTGGACGCCGTACCGCTTGGCAATCGTGTTCAGCTCACCGAGCGTGTGCAGTTCGGCGAACTGCGCCTCGTCGTTGGCGTCCGCGATCGAGCCGGGGCGCAGCCCGTCGCCGAGCGAGTACGTCACGTCGTAGGAGGCGAGGAGTTCGCAGAGTTCCTCGAAGTTCTCGTAGAGGAATGACTCCTTGTGGTGCGCGAGGCACCACGCCGCCATGATCGAGCCGCCGCGCGAGACGATGCCGGTCTTGCGGCGGGCGGTCAGCGGAACGTACGGCAGGCGTACGCCGGCGTGCACCGTCATGTAGTCGACGCCCTGCTCGGCCTGTTCGACGACGGTGTCCTTGTAGATCTCCCACGTCAGTTCCTCGGCCTTGCCGTCGACCTTTTCGAGGGCCTGGTAGAGGGGCACGGTGCCGATCGGCACCGGGGAGTTGCGCAGAACCCACTCACGGGTGGTGTGAATGTCGCGCCCGGTGGAAAGGTCCATGACCGTGTCGGCGCCCCAGCGCGTCGCCCACGTCATCTTCTCCACCTCCTCCTCAATGGAGGACGTCACCGCGGAGTTGCCGATGTTGGCATTGACCTTCACCAGAAACCGCTTTCCGATGATCATCGGCTCGGTCTCGGGATGGTTGACATTCGCCGGCAGCACGGCGCGGCCTGCGGCGATCTCCTCGCGCACCGCCTCCGGCTCGACGCCCTCCCGGATCGCCACGTACTCCATTTCCGGAGTGATTTCGCCCCGCCTGGCATACGCGAGCTGGGTCACGGGCCGGCCGTCCCGGCTGCGGCGCGGCAGCCGGGGCCGACCGGGGAAGACCGCGTCGAGATTGCGCAGCCCTTCTCCAAGCTCTCGGCTTCGCCCGAGCAGGGGAGACCCCATACGCGGCGAGGTGTGCTTGAGCCCGTCGTCCTCGGGGCGGGCGGGGCGGCCCGGGTACTCCTCGGTGTCGCCGCGCGCGGTGATCCAATTCCCCCTCAGCGGCGCGAGTCCGCGACGGACGTCGGTCTCGACGGTGGGATCGGTGTACGGCCCCGACGTGTCGTACAGCGTCACGTCCTTGCCGTTCGTGAGGTGCACCTGACGGACGGGCACACGGATGTCGGGGCGTGAGCCCTGGACGTATCCCTTGTGCCAGCCGATGGACTTCCCGGCCTCGTCGCTCTGGCTGGAGGCAGGCGTGCGTGTGTCCGATGTGGTCATGGAGACCTATCTCCCTACGCCGGCATTACCCGGTAACAGGTTCGGCGGTCGGCGCAGCCCCTCCCGTACGGACGTACGGATATCAGCGCCCTCTCAGCCCGGTGCTCCGAGCTCCCGCGTGTGCAAAGGTTCCTCCACGCTAGCGCCCTGTCCGGTGGAATGAACAGAGGGTCCCTTGCCTCCTTGCGATGATCGCCCGGTGACGTCCCTCCCCAGAGCTTCCGAACCACCGAGCCATCAGCACGACCACGCACATGGCCATGCGCACGCCCACGGACCCGCCGCGCCCGTCTCCAGGCATCTGCGGAAGGTCATCGCGGCCGTACTGATCCCGTTCGCCGCCGCGGTCCTCGTCGGACTGGTGGCGCTCTGGCCGGGCGGTGCGCCACCGCACGAACGGACCGGTGTCGGCTTCGACCGGCAGACCCAGCAGGGCAAGGTGGTGGATGTCGCCCCCGTGGGCTGCAAGGAGGTGAACGCCTCCCAGATGCCGGTCGGGGGCGAAGCCGCTCCGCCGTCGACCGGCCGCACCGGGCTGTGCGCGAAGGCCACGGTCGAGGTGACGACCGGTCACGACAGCGGGCGGAGGTTCGTGGAGGTCGTCCAGCCCGACGCATCACGTCAGTTGCGCGAGGGGCAGGGCGTGGTCGTGGCGTACGCCCCTGACGCGCCCCGTGACCTGCAGTATTCGGTGACCGATGTGAACCGGAAGTTCCCGATGGCACTGCTGGCCGGGATCTTCGCCCTGGTCGTGGTCGCGGTGGGCAGAATGCGCGGGGTGATGGCGCTGGTCGCGCTCGCCGTGTCGTTCGCCGTACTGACCCTGTTCATCCTCCCGGCCATCCTCCAGGGCTCGAATCCGCTGATCGTCGCGGTGGTGGGGTCCAGCGCGATCATGCTGATCGCGCTCTACATGTGTCACGGGCTCACCGCCCGCACCTCGGTCGCGGTGGTGGGCACGCTGATCTCGCTCCTCTTGATCGGGCTGCTCGGCTCGCTCTTCATCGGCTGGGCGAGCCTGACCGGCAACACCGACGACAGCACCGGCCTCATCCACGGGCTGTATCCGCGTATCGACATGAGCGGCCTGCTGCTGGCCGGTGTCATCATCGGTTCGCTCGGGGTGCTCGACGACGTGACGGTCACCCAGACGTCGGCTGTCTGGGAGCTCCACCAGGCGAACCCGACGATGGGCGTGCGGGGGCTCTACCGGGCAGGGATCAGGATCGGGCGCGATCACATCGCCTCAGTCGTCAATACGCTGGTGCTCGCCTACGCGGGCGCCGCGCTGCCGTTGCTGTTGTTGTTCTCGATCGCCAGGAGCAGCGTGGGCACGGTGGCCAACAGCGAGCTGGTGGCGGAGGAGGTCGTACGGACGCTGGTCGGTTCGATCGGGCTGGTCGCCTCTGTGCCGGTGACGACGGTGCTCGCCGCGCTGGTGGTGTCCGCGGACCGCACAGGGCTCGGCGCGGAAGCCGGAGCTCCAGCACCCGTACGGACCGGGAAGGGCCGCCGTCGCAGGACGAAGCCGTGAGCACCCCGGAACGCACATCGGTCGGCTGACGAGGAGCGGTCCCGAACACGGAGAGCGATTCGCCCATTCGGCGGATGTCATGTTCGACCGGCGGCCCCCGGTCGGCGACACCGTGTTCTTCAGCCGGCGTTCTGCTCCTCGGCGAGGATCCGGCCCAGGGCCTCCTCGAGATTTCCCTCGAAGTCACCCAGCGTGCGCTCCTGCCCGAGCGGCACGAGCTTGTCGGTCCGGTCGAGAAAGGCTACGAGCGGCGCCGAACCAGCCCGGAAGAGAGCACGGTCAGCACCCACCTGGAGCCGGATGTGCACATCGGAAAGCCCTTCGGGTTCCGTGGGCCCGATGTGCACATCGCCGTCGCCACTGGGGCTGTTGAGGCCGTCGAGCAGCAACTCACGGCCGAATGCCCAGGTGACGGGGGCGTCACCTGGAAGATGGAAGGTCATCCGAATCGCATACGGATCACACACTTCGTACCGGAGTTCCACCGGGATCCGGAAAGAGAGCTCCTCGGAGACGAGAAAGCTCATCATGACCTCAGCTTGAACCGACTCGCGCATCGTTCAACCCCGCAGTAGATGAATCTGGCCAGGAATGATCCCCCATGGCCCTATTGACGCCATCGTGGTGCACGCGATAGCAGATCACAAGGAGTGATTTTTCAGATACTGATAGAGAACACGAACGAACGCAAGAGGCTGGCCACTTCGCCACGTAGTTGTTCGACTGCGGGGCGCAATCTGTGTTGTTGTTCCAGGGGTAGCGAAATCGCCATCGCGGCGGCGGTGAAGCCGACGGTGATCGGAATGGCCGCACAAACCGTTCCCAGCGCGTACTCCTCCCGTTCGACGACAGGTTCCATGCGCTCCAGCGCCTTCAGCCGCTCGAGGAACGTCGCGCGATCCTTCACCGAGTAGCGGGTCAGCGGCCGTACCGGATACCGGTCCAGATGATCCTCGCGGGCCTTTTCGTCGATCCGGCTCAGCAGGCACTGGCCGATCGCATGGGCATGCCCGGTCTCCCGGAAGGACACCCACTCGTGCACGGCGGGCGTGGCGGGGGCGTCGGCGACCGCGACGAGTTCGATCTCGCCCTCGCGGTAGATGGCGCAGTACACAGGGGCGCCGATGGTGTCGCGCCAGCGGCTCAGCGACTCGGCCATCCTGCTGCGACGGTTCTGCGGCGTACCCTCGGCGGTCAGGCGCTCGGCCGCGGCCCCGAAGCGGAACACTCCGTTGTCGCGGCGCAGATAGCCCTCGTGCGTCAGAGTGCGCAGCAGGTGATAGGCCGTGGGAAGGGGGAGCCCCGCCTCCCTGGCCAGCTGTTTCGCGGGTGCCCCGTCGCGATGCGCGCTCACTGCTTCCAGCAGCCTCAGTGCTCGCTGCACCGAACCGATCAGCGTCGGGGAAGCAGTGCTCGATGCCGTGGTCAACGGTCACCCCCAGGCGTGGTGACGGGCGGTCAGCCCGCCTGTGGGGGCCTCCCCCACAGACCGCCGCATGGCTGGGGTCCGAGGGCCGAACACCGTGCAAACCTGGTCATGGTGGTGACGGTCAGTTAATTCCCCAGGTGGCGGCAGTGGAATGCCACCATATCGGCCGTATCCTCAGGGTGCGTGGTTTCGTCCCTGGCTTAGCTCAGCTGGGCTAACACCATGGCTGGTTTCCGATCTTCCTACTGCCTACCAGCCACCGCCCGAGGAGGACATGACCTTGCGCACGACGAAGACGAGACCGCCGACCAGGATCACGAAGAGCAGGATCTTGAAGAGCAGACCGATCACGAACCCGAGCAGGTTGGCGATCAGCCCGCCGAAAACGACGATCGCGATCACTGGCACCGCGATCCACTTCACCCACCAGGGCATCCCGGCGAATATCTCCCGTACGGCCATTGTCCTCGCCTCGTCTCTGTGAGTCCCTGCTCCGACAGTCCCGATGCTAGAGGCGCGACGATGCCGGAGGGGCGCTCCGCACCCCTTGCCGTCCCCTGATCGACCCCCTAGGGATCCCTGACACCGGAGCCCGTCCCTCCGGAGGAGCGCCCACTCTGCCCGGAGGGACGCTCAGCTCTCCGGCGGGGAGAAGACGACCATGACCCGCAGGTCCTCGGTGATGTGGTGGAACTTGTGGGCGACTCCGGCGGGTACGTACACCACGCTTCCCCTGCCCACCTGCGTGGTTTCCATGCCGACGGTGATCGAGGCGCGCCCGCTGACGACGAGGTAGACCTCGTCCTCCTGGTGCGGCTGCTGCGGGTCGAGCTCGCCGGCGCTCAGCGCGTACAGGCCGACGGACATGTTCCGTTCCTTCAGGAACTGCAGGTAGGCGCCGTTGTTGGCGGCCCGCTCCGCTTCCAGTTCATCCAGTCTGAATGCCTTCATGCCCGTCCGCCCTTTGTTTCCCGATCCTGCCGGTGTCCGCCACCGACCGCGTCTGCCACGATCAGACACATGAAGAATTTCGTAGTCAAGACGATCGCCAACGCGGGGGCGCTGGCCGTGGCCATCTGGCTGCTGGACGACATCACGCTGGAGGGCGGCAGCACCGGGCGCAAGGCGCTCACGCTGATTCTGGTCGCCCTGCTCTTCGGCCTGGTGAACTTCGTGGTGAAGCCGGTCGTGCAGCTGGTGACCCTGCCGCTCTTCCTCCTCACGCTGGGCCTGTTCACCCTGGTGGTCAACGCGCTCATGCTGCTGCTGACCTCCTGGCTGGCCGGTGTCTTCGACCTGAGCTTCCACGTCGAAGGCTTCTGGACCGCCGTGCTCGGCGGTCTGATCATCTCGATCGTGTCCTGGGCGCTGAACGTGGTGCTGCCCGACGAGGACTGATCCGGCAACCACTGGAACAGTGCGTGGAAGACCGGCCACGGGCCGGGAGCAGCGAGGAGGAGCCGCATGGACACCATGGGCGAGGGAACCAGGGCGGTGCGGGCCGGGCTGCCCGAACCCGAGCAGTACGAGCCCACCCTGCCCGGACCGGTCCTCGCCGCGCACTTCCATCTCTCCGGCGACCCCACCGGGCCGTACACCTACGGCCGGGACACCAATCCCACCTGGACCCACCTGGAACGCGCCATCAGCGAGCTGGAGGCACCGGGGGAACTAGTCGAGACCATCGTCTTCGCCTCCGGCATGGCGGCGGTCTCGGCCGTGCTGCTGTCCCGGGTCCGCTCCGGCGACGTGGTCGTGCTGCCCGACGACGGATACCAGCTGCTGCCGCTGGTGCGCGAGCAGCTGGAGGCTTACGGCGTCGAGGTGCGGACCGCGCCGACCGGCGGCAACGCCCAGCTCGCGGTCCTCGAGGGCGCCGCGCTGCTGTGGATCGAGACGCCGTCCAACCCGGGGCTCGACGTCTGCGACGTGCGCCGGCTCGTCGAGGCCGCGCACGCGGCGGGCGCGCTGGTGGCCGTCGACAACACACTCGCCACACCGCTCGGCCAGCGCCCGCTGGTGCTGGGGGCGGACTTCTCGGTGGCGAGCGACACCAAGGGCATGACCGGCCACGGGGACATCCTGCTCGGCCATGTGACCTGCCGCGCCCCCGGGCCGGCGGCGGGGGTGCGGCGCTGGCGCAAGGTCGTCGGCGCGATCCCGGGCCCGATGGAGGCATGGCTCGCACACCGTTCCCTCGCCACACTGGAGCTGCGCGTCGACCGCCAGTGCGCCAACGCCCTGGTCCTGGCCGAGGCGTTGGCCGGGCGCCGGGAGGTGACCGGGCTGCGGTATCCCGGCCTTCCGGTGGACCCCTCGTACCCGATCGCCGTGCGGCAGATGCGGCGCTTCGGTTCCGTGGTGTCGTTCGTGCTGCCCGACCGGGAGCGGGCCGAGCGCTTCCTGGCCGAGCTGCGGCTGGCCGACGACGCCACGAGTTTCGGCGGCGTGCGCTCCACCGCCGAGCGGCGGGCGCGCTGGGGCGGCGACGCCGTGCCGGAAGGCTTCATCCGTTTCTCCGTCGGCGCCGAGAACGCGGACGACCTGGTGGCCGACGTGAAGCGCGCGCTGGACGCGGCGCTGGGTGTGGACTGACCGTCACGGACGGCCCGAGCCTCCCCCCTCGCGGCTCGGGCCGCCCCGGTTCCTCATGTGAAGAACCGCCTGCCCCAGGCTAGTTGACCGTCCGTCAGTGTCCAATCACCGAAGCGGCACCGACCTATCGACATATTTATAGTTGTACAGGTCCGAAGTGTCGCAACGGTGAGAGGGGACAGGAGATGGACCTGTCCCTGCTGCGTACGTTCATCACGGTGCACCGGGCCGGTTCCTTCACCAGGGCCGCCGCGCTGCTCGGTCTCTCCCAGCCTGCGGTGACCTCGCAGATCCGCACCCTGGAGCGCCAACTGGGGCGACCGCTCTTCCTCCGGGGAGCCCGGGGGGTGACGCCGACCACCGTCGGCGACGAACTCGCGCACCGGGCGGCGCCCCATCTGGACGCGCTGGTCGAGATCGCCGAGACCGAGCTGGACGAGGAGTCGGCCGTACGGACCCTGCATCTGGCCGGACCGCCCGAGTTCACATCGGCGCGCGCCCTCCCCGCGCTCGCACCGCTCGTCGCCCAGGGGCTGACCCTGCGCAGTTCGTTCTTCACCGGCGCCGAGGAAACCCTGGAGGGACTCGCCGCCGGGCACCATGATCTGGTCATCACGACGTCCCGCCCCCGCGGCGGGCTGCTCACGGCGACTCCGCTCTGCGACGAGGAACACGTACTGGTCGCCGCACCGCGCTGGGCCGCGCGCCTGGGCCCAGGAGCCCTGCGGCACGACGGCCCCGTGGTGCTGGAGCAGTTTCCGGTCGTGGAGGTGCACGAAAGCCTGCCGTTCGTCTCCCGGTACTGGTCCGCCGTGTTCGACGGCCGGCCCGCCTCCGCGGGAACCGTCATCGCCCCGGATCTCCGGGCCGTCCTGGAGTGCGCGGTAGCGGGTGCCGGTCTCGCCGTGCTGCCGCGCTATCTGTGCGAGGGAGCGCTGGAACGCGGAGAGGTCGTCGCGCTCCTCGATCCTCCGGTGCCCCCGTTACGCACCTACCTCCTGGCCGTGCGGACCGGGACGCTCGCGCTGCCGCACATCGCGCGGGCGCACGAGTGGCTGCTGCGTGCCGCCGCCAGTTGGTGAGCGCAGGACGGCCCAGCGCCGTCCGGGTGTTTCAGAACCGATTCAGTGGGCCACGCTCTTGCCATGACCGAACGTCCCGTGGTCAAGCGCACCGCACGCGCCATTCTGCTCGACGGCAACGACCTCGTCCTCATCAAGCGGACCAAGCCCGGGATGGACCCGTACTGGCTCACGCCGGGCGGTGGCGTCGAGCCCGGGGACGAGACCGTCGTCGACGCCCTGCACCGTGAACTGGACGAGGAGCTGGGCGCCAAGATCACTGATGTGGTCCCCTGTTTCGTCGACACCGTCGAGCACATCGAGGGCGGCGGGGTGAAGGGCGTCAAGGTCCAGCACTTCTTCGTCTGCCGACTGGAGTCGATGGACCTGTCCCGGCGCCACGGTCCCGAGATCGACGCCCCCTGCGGCGAGTACGAGGTCGTCCGGGTGCCGTTCAGCCGGATGGGCATCGCGGCCGTTCATCTCGTACCGCTGTCACTGCGGCACTACCTGGACGGCAACATCGAGGGCGTACGGGCGATGCACGCACCCGACCTGGGCTGATGCACCAGCCCCGGCAGGCGGGCCGGTCAGCCGGTGCCATGGCTCCGGCCAGTGCCACGCCCGCGGGCCGGGGGCATGCCCCAACGGAGCGTGCCGGGGGCATCAGGGCGTGCCGGGCCACATCGGGGCGTGCCACGTCGGGGGGTGTGCCGTTGCCGTGAGGGCGTGCGCACTCCTCGCCCGTCGCCCGGCGTTCGTCAGGTGGGGGCGACGGCGGCCAGTTCCTCGACGGAGTCGTGCCGAATGCGTTCGACCGGCATGCCGATGCCTCTGAGCGCGTCCACACTGCTGCGGATCATGCCCGGCGGGCCCGAGAGATAGGCGTCGTACTCGTGCCACGGACCGCATTCGCGCACGGCCTCCGACAACAGTCCTCGAAGACCGCCCTCCCGCTCCGGTCGGCCGATGGAGACCACCGGCCGCACCACGAGCCAGGGAAAGGTCTTCTGAAACTGCATCATCGTCTCGATGTCGTACAGGTCGCAATCGCTGCGAGCCCCGTAGAAGACCTCCACGGGGCGCCGGTCGCCGTGCTCCGCGACGTCCTCGACAAGGGCTTTGATCGGCGCGATGCCCGTGCCACCGCCCAGGCAGAGGAGGCCGTTGTGGGTGGAGTGGTCGATCGTCATCGAGCCGGTGGGCGGGCCGAGGCGCACGATGTCGCCGGGTCGGGCCCGGTGCACCAGGGCGTTGGAGACCCACCCGGCCGGGACCGCCTTGACGTGGAAGGTGAGCAGACCGTCGCGGCGGGGCGCCGACGCGAAGGAGTAGTGCCGCCAGACCCGGGGCCACCAGGGCGTCTCCATGGCCGCGTACTGACCGGCGACGAAGGGATAGACCTGATCGGGCCGCACGGTGAGGACTGCTATGTCACGCGTCCTCAGCTCGTGCGAGACGACCTCCGCGTGCCACCAGGCCGGTGCCCACTGCTCGTCGTCGGCAGCCGCGTCGATCATGATCTGCGATATCGCTGTGTAGGCACGGACCCAGGCCGCCTCGGCCTCCGCGTCCCACACGGTGGTCGCGTAACGGCTCAGCGCGCCGAGGAGGGCCTCGCCCACCGCGGGGTAGTGGGTGGCCAGTGTTCCGTACTTGCGATGCCCCCGGCCCAGTTCGCCGAGGTACTCGGTCAGCGCACGGGGGGACTCGAACCGTTCGGCCGCGCCGAGGATCGCGCAGAACAGGCGATCGCGCTGCACGTCCATCGCGACCGGGAACATGGAGCGCAGGTCGGGGCGCCGGGTGAAGAGCAGGGCGTAGAAGTACGAGGTCGCCTGGTCGGCAACGGGCGACATCTCGGTCAGCGTGCGGTGGATCAGAATCGCGTCGGGAGATCTGCCCGTCTCGCCTTCGGTCCATCTGGTGGCCGGAGCGTCCATACTGTGCCTCGCCTTACTGTGCCTCGCCTTGAACGTCTTCTGGTCGTCTCGTACCCGGACGTTCGCGGTCGCTGTCCGCGGACGTGGTCGGGTCCCTGTTTGCGGTCGACGGACGGCTCACCGCCGACGGTTCCCCGCCAGCTCGCCATGCCATGAACGCAGTCCGTCGTGAGCGCGGACCGGACACGTGGCGGAGGTTCTACGTATCCGGATCAGCTTTCCCGTTACGCTCCTTTGCCCCCTGTGCGGGCCATGAACCCACGCGGCCGTTCGCATGCTCGCCATACCGGGCCGCACTCCGTCCGGCCGGTACCGAGAACCGGCGCCGACCTCACCGGGACGCAAGCAAGTGCCCCGCCGGACCGAACCGGGAAGTGGCAGGTCAGACGCCCAGGCTAGTGACGTGCGGTTACTCCCGCCACCGGACGCCCGGCCGACCCGTACCCGGCACCGTGTTTCACGTGAAACCACTCAAGCGCACCGCCCACCGCAGGCTCCTCGTCGCCCATGCCACCGTGTCCGTGAGCCGGTTGGGGCTGCCTGCCGGACTTCTGGCGCTCGGGATCGCGGCCTTCCGCACGAACAAGCCGGAAACCGCTCGGGCAGCCACCCGGGCCATGAAGATCCTCGGGGACAGGCTGATCGTCCCGTCCGCGCTGTTCTCCCCGCTCAGCGGCCTCGCTCTGTCGCTCGGTAGGCCCTGGGGGCTCGCCCGGCATCGGTGGGTCTGGACGAAGTTCTGACTCGCCCTGGTCGCCGCGGCACTGTCGGTCTTCGCACTGCGACCCGCCATCGACGAGGCGGCCCGTGGCTCCGTCGGCTTCGGCCTGGTAGCCCCCTACCTCGATAGCGACGGCCATGCATCTGTTCGGCACGGCAGTATCGGTACTGAAGCCCTGGGGGACGATCCGGTGCGGCCGACGGCTGCACCGCGCAACCAGTACGAGTAAAGAAGTGGACGCGGCGTCATGCCGTCGGACAGCCTGGCCCCCATGCCCACCTCGCTGCCCCGCCCACTCACCGGACTGCCCGTCCGGCGTCTCACCCCGGGCGACCTGGTCGCCTGCTCCGATCTCTGCGAGGACCGCGGCTGGCCACGCGACGAGCACCGATGGGGCCTACTCCTTGCTGCGGGGACGGGCTACGGCATCGACGACCCCGAAGGGGGCGGAGGACTGATCGCCACGTGCGTGGTGACCTCCTACGGTCCGCGACTGGCCGCCATCGGCATGCTGCTCGTCGCTGGACGCCATGCACGTCAGGGGCTCGGCCGGTACCTGATGCGCCATGTGATCGACGAGGCAGATGGCATCCCCCTCAGCCTGTACGCGACATCCGAGGGACGGCCGCTCTATGAACAGCTCGGTTTCAAGGCGGTGGGCCGCGCCGACCGGGTCACCGGCCGCTTCCGGCCGACGGGCGACGACGGGTGCGCCGTGGACATCCGTCCAGCCACGGCGGATGACCTGCGTGCCCTCGTCCGGCTCGACGCGGAAGTCTTTGGCAGTGACCGGACCCATGTCCTCGCCCGGTTGCCCGCGTACGCCGATCATCTCCGGGTCGCGGAGGACGACGGCGGTCTCGTCGGCTACGCGGCGGGCTGGCCGAGCGCCGGCACCCAGGTCATCGGGCCGCTGATCGCCCCCGACAGCCGCACGGCCCGGGCGCTGGTCGCCTCCCTCGCGGAGGCGACGGACCTGCCGTTGCGCGCGGACATCGACGCGCGCCACAGGGCGTTGCTCGCCGGACTCAAGAAGTCTGGTCTGCGAGCGGTCTCCGAGACCACAGTGATGATGTGTGGCGTCCCGGACCTGCCGGGCGACTGGACTCGGCGCTATGCCCCACTGACCGTGGCGATGGGCTGACGCCTCCGGCCCACCGTGGGCCCCGCCTGCTCCCGTTGGTCCCCACGCAGTATCACTTTGCCGTCTTCGGCGCGCCGCAGGCGGCTCCGGCTTCCCGCCGCACCTCCCGATGCATCGGCCGGTACGCGCCACGCGAGCCGGGCCCGGTGCGGGCGGGCTTGGGGACGAAGGCCCGACGCCGGCAGCGGAGGCTCGGAGTGGGGGCCGCGAAGGAACCCGCCCCTCGGCAGGGTCGTCGAACATCTGAAAGCTCCAACGTGGACCTCATGGCTCACCGATCGGCCCGGACTGGCCGCCCAAGCCTGGCGGCGGGGTGGGCGCCGCTGTCGTACGCATATCAGCCGGGCGGTACACGCACAGTCCGGGCGCCCCCGCACCGGCCATGTGAATCCACTCGCCGTCCGGTCGCCGTTCACGCATCACCCGCGTAGCCTGCGTAGCCTGCTGGTCATGAGCGATGTGGATATACGCCCCGCCACCCCCGCCGACCTTCCCGCCATCGTGGCCATGCTCGCCGACGATCCGCTGGGCGCCCGACGCGAGTCGCCGGCCGACCTGGCTCCGTACCACGCGGCGTACCAGCGGCTGGCGGACGACCCGAACCAGCATCTGATGGTCGCCGTTCGCGAATGCCGCGTCGTCGGAACCCTGCAGCTGACAGTGATCCCGGGCCTCTCCCGGCGAGGCGCGACCCGCTCGGTGATCGAGGGTGTCCGGGTCCACACCGCCGAGCGCGGAAGCGGACTGGGGACCCGGATGATCGAGTGGGCCGTGGACGAATCCAGGCGCCTGGACTGCAGTTTGGTCCAGTTGACGTCCGACGTCTCCCGGACCGACGCCCACCGCTTCTATGAGCGTCTCGGCTTCACCGCCAGCCATGTGGGTTTCAAGCTCGCGCTCTGACCCACGGCCCGGAGCCCGAACCGGGAGCCTCTGCCCGGAGCCGGCCCTGGAACGTCTGCCAGGAACCGGCCCGGGATCCTCTCCGTACCACGTCGGCGGCGAGCAATGCCTGGACAGGACCCCGAGACCCGCGCATTCCGCCGCGCAGAGGGAATGCACGCCCTGAGCAGGGCGCGACCTGTTTCACGTGAAACGCGGTGACCAGATCGCACGAGTCAATGACAATTCCACAAAGCGCGGCGATCAGATCACTCGAAGCGCTGTTGTCAGGCTCCGAGGCCCCGCCAACCGCCCTCGTCCACACCACCGGGAACCGCCGCCCCGGGATCGTACGGCTCCCGTGTGAAGACGAACGAGCCAAGGTCGAGGTGATTCACGCTGCCGTCGTCGTTTCGGACGACGCGCAGAATCTCTCCCGCGTAATAGCTGTCCCGACCCATCCAGGTGCCGTCCGGCAGAGCGGTGAACCGGGCCCCGCGGCCAATGCCTCGCAGCGGCTGCAGATCCAGCCCGCCGCCCGGTTCCAGGCGAAGGACATGCGCCCGTGTACCCCAGTACCAGGGGCCGGTCAGCGCGAGAAGCTCCGGATCCGCCTCCGGCAGGGGACGCCAGGGCTCTGGAATACGGGGCTCGGCCTCGGCGACGATCTCGACGAGGTCGCCGGCGACACCGCCGACCACCGGCCCCGACGTGACGTTCGTCAGCACGACGGCGGTCACGTCGTCGTCCATGCTGAACCACAGGGCGGCGAGGAAGCCCGGCAGCGAGCCCGTGTGGCCGAAGAGCGTACGGCCGTTCCTTCGCTCGATCTGGAGGCCCAGACCGTATGAGCCGTCCCAGTCGCCGGGCTGGGACGGCGCGGAAGGTTCGCGCATCTGTTCCACGGAGGCGGCGCAGAGCACTCGGTCATCCCCCTCGGCCAGGAAGGCCGCGAACCGGAGGAGATCCTCGGTCGTGGACCAGAGCTGGCCGGCCGGGGCCATCAGCCCGAGGTCCTCCGCCGGTTCGGGCAGCATGACGTCCGCCCAGGGGTGCACGGCCCATCCACCCGCGTGCGGTGCCCGGGGGTGAACGCTCGTACGGTGCATGCCCAGCGGCTCCAGGATGTCGCGCCGGAGCACCTCCTCCCAGCTCGCCCCCCGCAGCTGCTCGATCAGGGAACCCAGCAGTGTGTAGCCGGGGTTCGAATAGTGGTGGCGGTGGCCCGGGGTGTGCAGCTCCGTGCGTTCGCCGAGCACGTCGGCCAGCTCGGGACGCAGCGCGCCGGGAGTCCTCTCCCACCACGGCGCGGGTGACTCGGCGCCCAGCCCCGCGCTGTGGCCCAGGAGTTGATGGATGGTGACCGTGCCGACGCCCGTGTCGGACAGATGCTTCTCCAGAGGGTCGTCCAGGTCCAGCAGCCCCTCGTCCCGGAGCCGCAGAACCAGTACGGCGGTGAAGATCTTGGTGATCGAACCGACCCTGAACTGCGTGTCCGCATCAGGCGCGTGGCCGTCCACGCAACTGCGGGAGCCGCTCCAGACCGTTCGTCCCCGCCTCTGTACCGCGGCAACGAGCGAAGGGGTCCGTCCTTCCGACTGCGCGGTGGCGATTCGGTGCAGCAACGCGCGCTGCGTACTGGGAAGCAGGTGTTCGTGTGAAGAGGTCATGCTCAACAACTACCCACAGGGGCACAGTCCTGGCGAACTCGTTTCGACGCGGCGGGCACTCTGCCGCAGCGCCTCTCCGATGGGCCGGGGCAGCGGTCCGGCCCGCAGACCGTCAGCGCTTCCTGCTGTAGGTCCTGACCAAGGTGCCGTTGCCGAAGGAACGGACCGAGTCCAAGGCGAACTCGGTGACCGCGAAGTCCGAACGGAACATCGGCATGCCTGAGCCGTAGACCAGCGGATACGTCTTGATCACCAGCTCGTCGACCTCACCGATCAGCTCTCCGGCGAGCTGCGAACCACCGCAGAGCCAGATCCCGAGCCCGTTCTTCTCCGCCTTGAGTTCCCGGACCCTAGCAACCACTCACCGGTGATGAGCTCGACGTTCGGGTCGGGGGACTCTCCGAGGGACCGCGAGGCGACGAGCTCTCGCTCCGGCCGTTGTTACGCCCGGGGGTCCTCGCTTCGCCGGTACCGGCACATCGTGTCGGACGTGCCGCGTCGGTTGTCGGCGACCTTCTTCCCGTCGACGGTGATGACGCAGACCGCTGCCCGGAGCGTTCCATGGGGCCTGGGCTGCGCATGATCTCCCCTCGTGAATGAGCACGCGATCGTATTTCTCGGCGGGGCTGCCGCCCGATCCGGGACCGGGGCTCAGCGCGCTCAGGGCCGAACGCGCTGAACGGGGAAAACCGAGCGGCACGCAAGGGCCGGCCTGAGGCGCCGCCGGTTCGGCCGGGAGATCGGATCCGGCGACGCTCCCGGCGTTGATTTCGGCATGGTCGGCGGTGGCGTGGTCCAGTACCGCTCGGTCGGAAGGTTCCCGGCAGCGGCGGTGTTGGCGGAGACGGCATGCACCGCGGCGAACCGGACGGTCAGCGGGGCGGTCGGCGCGGCCTGGACGCAGCCGACGGCATCACACGAGCCGAGCCATATCGCCAGGTGCCGGGCTCGGTCGGCGCGGGTTCGCGGCTGCGACGGACAGGCAGACGACGGACAAGCCGAACTGTCGATGTGCAGCTTCCCTAGCACCTCGGCAGCCGCCTTGCGGGGCACAAGTCTCCCCAGTGATCACAGAACGTCGCAACTCCCTGATCGTCGGCACCCGTGCCTGTCCTGCTGCCGGGCCCCGCCATCGAGCCACGGCCTTGACCACCGGCGTCTCTGGGCGCGATCCGCACCCGACGAGCATGAAGTGCTGGGTGTAGATCGCTGTGACGTGAAGACGGGCAGGCGGGGTTGGTGCGGATCAGTGGGCGCTGCATTCGATGAGCAGTGCATCGGTGAGGACGAGTCGGGTCAGAGGGCGCTGAGCGGCTCAGCCGTGGAGAGTGACGTGAGGCAGCGGACGGCCAGTGGCGTCGAACAACGCGGCTCCACAATCGCAGCGCTCGTCGGCCAGGGTCTGGTCCGCCGACAATTCCCAGACCAGCATCTGCGAGCAGTTCGGGCAGTCCAGGCTGACCAGGGTCTCTTCGGGTTCCGAGCCCCAGGCCCGCACCGGGAGGCCCTGGTGCATCAACCCGGGCGGCACACGCTCATCGGTCAGCGCGACCAGTACCTCGTAGGTGTCGGTGCCGTTCTCCCACACCATGAGCGTGCAGCGGAGATCTGCCAGCACACCGGACAGATGATCGAGCTGACGGACCGGCAAATCACCGCGGCGCAGAGTCGGGTCGGTCTCGGCCGCTCGGTAGACGACGTTGGTGTCGACGTCTGTCGGCTCCGCCCCGAAGGCCTGTACTCGACCAGCCACGAACGCAGCCAGCTGGCCCGGGTAGTCCTCACCGGCCCAGTCCATCGTGAACATCACGCTGTCGACGTGAACCCCCCGGGCCCGTTCGCCGGGGCTCAGGACCAGCTCTTCCAGTTCTGTCACGACGATCACGCTATCAACTGCCTGGCGGCGGACGGTGCCGTTGTCGTGCATGACCGACATCAGCCTCTGCACCTACCTGCGCGACCTCTTACTCGCGGGCGAAGCAGCTCAACACCCTGCGGGAGAAGCCGGTCAAATCGCCGATCTTTTCGAGAGAGCGGTGCTGGTCGAGACAGAAGCGGGCCGGTTCAGTCCTCGGCAGGTCTCCCTCGCCCGCTTGAGGACCTTTCCTGTGGCTCCGGCGGGAGGCGTAGGGGCCGGGTGCTGATCGAGGAGGTGGCGGACTGCCTCGACACCGGTGCCGAGGATCTCCGCGGCATGTCGGACGGAGTTCTCGCGCTGACGGACAAGCCCGTGGAAGAGGTGGACATCAGTGTGGTCGGGGTCCGCACCGGGGAGTACGAGTCCGCCCAGGAAGCTGATGGGCGCATGCCGACTGACCGGTTTCGTTGTGGATGTTTTGGGCGGCGAGGAAGGCCGTGCTTCGACGTCGAGAGCCCGGGCCATTGCGGGGGTCCGCAGTGCGGTAAAGCGGACGCATTCCGTGCGGAAGTCGGCGTCGTGGATGCCTGGATGGCCTGGGGTGGCTTCGAGTGGGTCGTCCGCTGATCCGGCGGAACAGGTGGCAACGCGTGCTCTCCTCGCGGAGGCCAGTGCCAGGCGGTGTGCCGGTCTCGTGGCAGCTCTCTGCCCAATCCTCGGACGGCAGCAGACGCAAGTAGTCGAGGCTGCGGCGGCGCGCGCAGTCGATGGGGATCTCGGTGGCATCGAAGTGGTCGGCGAGATGGACGAGGGCAGTGACAACGTCGGGCCAGCAAGAGTGATCATCAAGCAGTTGGAGGATGCGGAAGGCATCGACTCCGTCGATCACGTTGCCGAGTTTTCGGGCGGCGGAATCGAGGGCTGTGCGGCTGTCAACCAGCAGCACGCAGGCAGCCGTCGCTGGGACAGATGGATCAGGTCTGAGCCATGTCCACAAATCGGGAGTAATGCCCCTGGAAGGCCACGGTGATCGTCGCCGTGGGGCCATTGCGGTGCTTGGCCACGATCAGGTCGGCCTCGCCCGCGCGGGGGGACTCCTTCTCGTACGCGTCCTCGCGGTGCAGGAGTATAACCATGTCGGCGTCCTGCTCGATGGACCCCGATTCACGAAGGTCGGACACCATCGGCTTCTTGTCCGTGCGCTGCTCGGGCCCGCGGTTGAGCTGGGAGAGGGCGATGACCGGGACCTGCAGCTCCTTCGCGAGCAGCTTGAGGTTGCGGGACATGTCCGAGACCTCCTGCTGGCGGCTCTCGGCACGCTTCGAGGAACCGGACTGCATCAGCTGCAGATAGTCGATGACCACGAGTTTGAGGTCGTTGCGCTGCTTGAGACGACGGCACTTGGCGCGGATCTCCATCATGGAGAGGTTCGGGGAGTCGTCGATATAGAGAGGAGCGGCCGACACGTCCGGCATCCGCCGGGCCAGCCGCGTCCAGTCGTCGTCGGTCATGGTGCCCGAACGCATGTGGTGCAGTGCCACCCGCGCCTCGGCCGAGAGCAGGCGCATCGCGATCTCGTTGCGCCCCATTTCGAGCGAGAAGATCACACTGGGCATGTTGCTCTTGATCGAACAGGCCCGTGCGAAGTCCAGTGCCAGGGTGGACTTGCCCATGGCGGGACGAGCCGCGATGACGATCATCTGCCCCGGATGAAGGCCGTTCGTCAGGGCGTCGAGATCGGTGAAGCCGGTCGGCACGCCGGTCATCTCGCCACTGCGCGAACCGATCGCCTCGATCTCGTCGAGGGCACCCTCCATGATGTCGCCGAGTGGCAGATAGTCCTCGCTGGTGCGCTGCTCCGTGACGGCGTAGATCTCGGCCTGGGCCGAGTTCACGATGTCGTCGACATCGCCGTCGGCCGCGTATCCCATCTGCGTGATCTTCGTACCGGCCTCGACGAGCCGCCGCAGGACGGCCCGCTCGTGAACGATCTCCGCGTAGTAGGAGGCGTTCGCCGCGGTCGGCACGGACTGCACGAGCGTGTGCAGGTACGGCGCTCCGCCCACCTTCGTGATCTCGCCACGCTTGACCAGTTCGGCCGCCACGGTGATCGGGTCGGCCGGCTCGCCCTTGGCGTAGAGGTCCAGGATGGCCTGGTAGACGGTCTCGTGGGCGGGGCGGTAGAAGTCGTGGCCCTTGATGATCTCCACGACGTCGGCGATGGCGTCCTTCGACAGAAGCATGCCGCCCAGCACCGACTGCTCGGCGTCGAGGTCCTGGGGCGGCACCCGTTCGAAGCCTGGAGGGCCCCCCTCCCAGCCGTCGTCGCCCATGCCGTCCTCGCGCCGGTCGGCGCGGTCACGGCCCCCACCGCGGCGCTGGCGGGACACGGGCAGACGGTCGCCGGGACCGGTGTCGGCCCAGTCCAAAGGCTCGGGAATGCTCACCGGGCCACCTCCTCCCGTCCGCTCCGCGGACCTCGCCGTGCCACTCTTTCTTACGGCACGGCACCGACAAACAAGACGCCCGACTCCGGTTCCGGCGCGTCGAGTTCTACAAGGCTTCAGGGCCGGAACAGGGTGCGGGCGCCGGACCACGGTAGGCCGCTCGGCACCGTCAGCCAATCTGGTTATCCACAGGGCATGTGGACGACAGACCAGATGCTGTGGAGAACTCCGCAGAACCTGTGCACGGAGCAGGGGACAGCACTGTGGACAAATTCATAGCCGCCCCCGCATCGACGCCCTGACCTGGCACTTCCCCATCCACCGGCTGTGGGAGAGAAAAACTTTTCAGGTCCACGCAAGATCACGACCAACTGCACACGGAGGAGCGCCGAGCCGCAGCATATGTAAGGACTACGTCTACATTGCGTCTATTACCTGTGGAAGATTAGATTGACCCCCATGACCCAGGCCCCGGCACCATCCCCGACCCGCCGTCGACGGCACGACCGCGAGATCATCTCTCTCGCCGTACCGGCCTTCGGCGCACTCGTCGCCGAACCGCTCTTCGTGATGGTCGACAGTGCCATCGTCGGCCACCTCGGCACGGCGCAGCTGGCCGGTCTGGCCGTTGCGGCCGCCCTGCTGACCACCGCCGTCAGCGTCTTCGTCTTCCTCGCCTACGCCACCACGGCGGCCGTGGCACGCAGGGTCGGAGCGGGCGATCGGGCCTCCGCGATCCAACAGGGCATGGACGGCATCTGGCTGGCCCTTCTGCTCGGCACATGCGTCGTCGCCGTCGTACTCCCCGCGGCACCCCTGATCGTGGACGTCCTCGGAGCCTCCGACACTGCGGCCCCCTATGCCACCACCTATCTGCGGATCTCCAGCCTCGGCATCCCGGCCATGCTCGTGGTGATGGCCGCCACCGGCGTTCTGCGCGGCCTGCAGGACACCAGAACCCCGCTCTACGTCGCCCTCGGCGGTTTCACGGCCAACGCTGTCCTCAATGCGGGGCTTGTCTACGGCGCCGGGTTCGGTATCGCCGGATCGGCCTGGGGAACCGTCATCGCGCAGGTCTCCATGGCCGCCGCCTATCTGGTCGTCGTAGTACGCGGGGCTCGGCAGTACGGCGCTTCGCTGCGCCCCGAGGCGGCGGGCATCAGGGCCAGCGCCCAGGCCGGCGTTCCGCTGCTGGTCCGTACGCTTTCGCTCCGGGCGGTACTGATGATCGCCACGGCCGTCGCCGCACGCCTCGGCGACACCGAGATCGCCGCACACCAGGTCGTCCTCTCGCTCTGGAGCCTGATGGCCTTCGCACTCGACGCCATCGCCATAGCGGGGCAGGCCATCATCGGCCGTTACCTGGGAGCCGGTGACTCCGAAGGCGCACGCCAGGCCTGCCGCCGGATGGTGCAGTGGGGCATCACTTCCGGGATCGCACTCGGAACGCTGATCGTCCTCGCGCGGCCGCTGTTCGTGCCCCTGTTCACCGGCGACCAGGCCGTTCAGGACACTTTGTTCCCGGCGCTGTTGGTCGTGGCACTGTCCCAGCCGATCGCAGGCGTGGTATTCGTCCTGGACGGCGTGCTGATGGGGGCTGGGGACGGGCCCTATCTCGCCTGGGCCATGATCGTCACGCTGGCCGTCTTCGCCCCGGCCGCCCTGCTCGTGCCGGTACTCGGCGGCGGCCTGACCGCACTGTGGTGGGCGATGACGCTGATGATGGCCGTTCGCATGGCGACCCTCTGGCTTCGCACCAGGTCAGGCAAGTGGGTGGTGACGGGCGCTACACGTTGAGCCGCCGGCATGTTTCACGTGAAACGCCGCGTTTCACGTGAAACATGCCGGCGGTTTGCGCCCACCAGCTTCGGGCACTCCGCGCGGAACCGGCCTCGCACGAGAACGGCAGCGATCAGCGCGAGAACGGCATCACCCGCGCACGGGAACAGTCACTCGGCACGAGAACGATGAAGGGCCGCACCCCGGCGGGGGTGCGGCCCTTCACTCTGCTCTGATGAGCTGCGCCCTTAGGCAGCGACAACCTCGATACCGAGCTGCGCGGCAACCTCGGGGTGCAGACGCACGGACACCTGGTGCCCGCCGAGCGTCTTGATCGGCGAACCGAGCTCGACGCGACGCTTGTCGACGTCGGGGCCACCGGCGGCCTTGATCGCCGAGGCGATGTCGGCCGGGGTCACGGAGCCGAAGAGACGGCCGGCGTCGCCGGAGCGAACGGCCAGGCGGACCTTCACAGCCTCCAGCTTGGCCTTGACCTCGTTGGCCTGCTCGATCGTGGCAATCTCGTGGATCTTGCGGGCGCGGCGGATCTGCGCCACGTCCTTCTCGCCACCCTTGGTCCAGCGGATGGCGAAGCCACGCGGAACCAGGTAGTTACGGGCGTACCCGTCCTTGACGTCGACGACGTCGCCCGCGGCGCCGAGGCCGGAGACCTCGTGGGTCAGGATGATCTTCATGAATCGGTCACCCTTTCCTTATCGCGCGGTGGACGTGTAGGGCAGCAGCGCCATCTCACGGCTGTTCTTCACGGCCGTGGCGACGTCACGCTGGTGCTGCGTGCAGTTGCCGGTCACGCGGCGGGCACGGATCTTGCCACGGTCGGAAATGAACTTCCGCAGCATGTTCGTGTCCTTGTAGTCCACGTACTGGGTCTTGTCCTTGCAGAACGCGCAGACCTTCTTCTTAGGCTTGCGCACAGGCGGCTTCGCCATGATGTTTCTCCTGTGTGATCAAGAAGTGGGGGTCGAGCCGCCCTAGAAGGGAGGCTCGTCCGAGTAGCCGCCGCCGGAGCCGCCGGAGCCGCCAGAGCTTCCGCCCCAGCCGCCTCCGCCGCCCTGCTGGCCGCCGGACGGACCGCTCGTGGCCCACGGGTCGTCGGCGGGAGCGCCGCCGCCGCCCTGCTGGCCACCGGGACCGCCGCCCCAGTTGCCGCCACCCTGCTGGCCGCCGCCGTACCCACCCTGGCCACCGCGGCCGGTGGTCTTGGTGACCTTGGCCGTGGCGTTCTTGAGGCTGGGGCCGACTTCCTCGACGTCCAGCTCGTAGACCGTGCGCTTGATGCCCTCGCGGTCCTCGTACGACCGCTGCTTCAGCCGGCCCTGCACGACGACGCGCATGCCTCGCTGGAGCGACTCGGCGACGTTCTCCGCCGCCTGCCGCCAGACCGAGCAGGTGAGGAACAGGCCTTCGCCGTCCTTCCACTCGTTGGTCTGCCGGTCGAAGATGCGGGGAGTGGACGCGACGCGGAACTTCGCGACCGCCGCACCGGACGGGGTGAAGCGCAGCTCGGGGTCGTCGACGAGATTGCCGACGACCGTGATGACGGTCTCGCCTGCCATGGTGAACCTCTCGGCGGGGATTGCTTCTGGCTGCTTGCTGCTACTCGGACCCGATGACCGCTGAGCGGAATGCTCAGTGGATCTCGGGGCGGAGGACCTTGGTCCGGAGGACCGACTCGTTCAGGTTCATCTGGCGGTCGAGCTCCTTGACGACCGCAGGCTCGGCCTGCAGGTCGATGACCGAGTAGATGCCCTCGGGCTTCTTCTTGATCTCGTAAGCGAGACGACGACGGCCCCAGGTGTCGACCTTCTCGACCTTTCCGTTGCCCTCACGGACGACGGAGAGGAAGTTCTCGATCAGCGGGGAGACAGCGCGCTCCTCGAGATCGGGGTCGAGGATGACCATCACCTCGTAGTGACGCATGTGGAACCCACCTCCTTTGGACTCGGCGGCCACGGTCGTTCCGTGGCAGGAGGGTCGTGATGCGTGGCATCGATGTCTCCGCGCGGGACGGTCGCCACGCCCTCCGTCGAGCGGGGACTGACATGCCGACCTGGGCAGACACCGGTGCAGATCGTACAGAGTACCCGCACACCGGCTTCCGGTTGAAATCCGTGGCTCAGGAGACGCAATCTGTACACATCGGGTGTGAGCGGTGCCACAATGCACCGCCTTTCGGCCAGGAGGTCCTCCATGGCACAGGCAACACGACCCCGTCCTCCCGTCTCCCTCCTCGCCACGGACGGCAGGCCCCATCCGCTCCAGGAGACCCTGGTGGCGGTGACGCTGGTCCTCGGTGCGCTCGCCTTCGTGACGGCGATGTTCCACAACCTGCATCTGATCAGCTCGTGGGCGGGACTCATCGGGATCCTCACCGCCGCGTACGGGCAGTACATCTCGGTGACCACACGCGAGAGGTTCCCGCTGATCGTCGGCCTGGGCGCGTCCGCCATCGGATTCTTCCTGGGCATGGCACACGGCGGCCTCTTCGGCGGCGTGGTGGGCTGACCCGGCACGGACGGCGCGGTGGGACAGCGCCGAACCGGCCGTGGCCGGCATGACGGTGACCCGCATATGCCGGGACCGCCCCGGGTCCGGCACGAAGAGCGGTACCAGGACCTGGCCGGTCCGTACCGGGACAGGGCTCGGAGGAGCCCCGCCCCGCGGGTACGGACCAGCCAGGTCGCATGCGGCCAGACGGCGCGCTCCCCGGTCGCAGTAGGCTTTCGGCGCGAGAGCCGGAGCCCCTGACCGATGGGGACACACCTGCCGAGGAGCGCCCCGCATGAGCCTGACCCTGAGGACCATCAGCCGAGAGCAGCATCTGGCGTACATCCAGAGTCTGCCCGCTGCGAGTCACATGCAGGTCCCGGCATGGGCGGACGTGAAGTCCGAGTGGCGTTCGGAGAGCCTGGGCTGGTTCGACCGGAACGAACAGCTCGTCGGCGCCGGCCTGGTGCTCTACCGTCAGCTCCCCAAAATCAAGCGTTACCTCGCCTACCTGCCCGAGGGCCCGGTCATCAACTGGTACGCCCCGAACCTGGACGACTGGCTCCGGCCGATGCTTTCGCACCTCAAGCAGCAGGGTGCCTTCTCCGTGAAGATGGGCCCGCCGGTCGTCATCCGCCGCTGGGACGCGGCCGCCATCAAGGCGGGCATCCAGGATCCGGACGTGAAGCGGCTGCGCGACATGGAGGCCACCCACATCGAGCCGCGCGCCTTCGAAGTCGCCGACCGGCTGCGGAAGATGGGCTGGCAGCAGGGCGAGGACGGCGGCGCCGGCTTCGGCGACGTGCAGCCCCGCTACGTCTTCCAGGTGCCCCTGGCGAACCGGTCCCTCGAAGACGTCCACAAGGGCTTCAACCAGCTGTGGCGACGCAACATCAAGAAGGCCGAGAAGGCTGGCGTCGAGGTCGTCCAGGGCGGTTACGCGGATCTCGACGAGTGGCAGCGGTTGTACGAGATCACGGCGGAGCGCGACCGTTTCCGGCCCCGTCCGCTGAGCTACTTCCAGCGCATGTGGACGGTCCTCAACACCGAGGACCCCAACCGGATGCGGCTCTACTTCGCTCGGCACGAGGGCGAGAACGTCGCCGCCGCGACCATGCTGATCGTCGGCGGTCACGTCTGGTACTCGTACGGCGCGTCCGCCAACCACAAGCGGGAGGTCCGGCCCTCCAACGCGATGCAGTGGCGGATGCTGCGCGACGCGTACGCCATGGGGGCCACCGTCTACGACCTGCGCGGCATCTCCGACTCTCTGGACGAGACCGACCACCTCTTCGGTCTGATCCAGTTCAAGGTGGGCACCGGCGGGCAGGCGGCCGAGTACCTCGGTGAGTGGGACTTCCCGCTGAACAAGCTGCTCCACAAGGCTCTCGACATCTACATGTCGCGCCGCTGATCCGCGTCGTCCCGCTGACGGAACCGGCTTCATTCGTTATCAATGGGGACGTCGCACCGGCACGTACCGCGGCGAACCCTCCGACGGATCCGGCGGGTTCCGCAGCCGGCTCGGCGGCAAAGCCCCGTACATCTCCGACACCCCCCTGCAGCCACCAGAAAGGTTCCGGACCGGCCATGGCGCTCTCCCTGTACGTCGACACCGCGCGCTGGCGGGCGCACCAGAAGTCCGTCCTCGACCAGTTCCCCGGCATCGTCCCGGTCTGCAAGGGCAACGGATACGGCTTCGGTCACGAGCGGCTCGCCGAGGAGGCCATCCGCTTCGGCTCCGACATGCTCGCCGTCGGCACCACCTACGAGGCAGCACGCATCAAGGACTGGTTCAGCGGCGATCTGCTCGTCCTGACCCCGTTCCGCCGGGGCGAGGAGCCGGTGCCGCTGCCCGACCGGGTCGTCCGGTCCGTCTCCTCCGTGGACGGTGTGCACGCCCTGGTGGGCGCGCGGGTCGTCATCGAGTGCATGAGCTCGATGAAGCGCCACGGAGTCAAGGAGGAGGAGCTCGGGCAGCTGCACGCCGCGATCGAGGACGTACGCCTCGAAGGCTTCGCCCTGCACCTGCCGCTGGACCGCACGGACGGCTCGGACGCGGTCGAGGAGGTCATCGCCTGGATGGACCGGCTGCGCGCGGCGCGGCTGCCGCTGCACACCATGTTCGTCAGCCATCTGCGCGCCGAGGAGCTGGGCCGGCTCCAGCAGCAGTTCCCGCAGACCCGCTTCCGCGCCCGTATCGGCACCCGGCTGTGGCTCGGCGACCACGAGGCGACGCAGTACCGGGGCGCCGTACTGGACGTCACCCGCGTCGCCAAGGGCGACCGCTTCGGCTACCGCCAGCAGAAGGTCGCGTCGGACGGCTGGCTGGTGGTCGTCGCGGGCGGTACGTCGCACGGCGTGGGTCTGGAGGCCCCGAAGGCCCTGCACGGCGTGATGCCACGGGCCAAGGGGGTCGCCCGCGCGGGCCTGGCCACGGTCAACCGCAACCTGTCCCCGTTCGTCTGGGCGGGCAAGCAGCGCTGGTTCGCCGAGCCGCCGCACATGCAGGTGTCGATCCTGTTCGTGCCCGCCGACGCCCAGGAGCCGAAGGTCGGCGACGAGCTGGTGGCCCACCTGCGCCACACGACCACCCAGTTCGACCGGCTCGTCGACCACTGACGTCCGGGAGGACAGCCGCTGACGCCCGGCGGCCCCCGCACTCCGGCCTGGAGGGCGACGCGACCAGGGCGGGGCGAAAGCACCGAGGGGCCCTCCGGGTTCGTTCCCGGAGGGCCCCTCGCCGCGTCTCACTCCGCGACCTGTCTCCGCTGAGCGGCCCGCTCCGCCCACGGCCCCGCGACGGCGACGACGTCCTGCCGCGGCGGACGCGCCGCGCGTCCCAGCACGAACGCGTCCCCGGCCCCGTCGAGCACGCCGCCGGACGGGTCGTCCGATCCGTCGCGCCGTACGACGTCCCGCTCCGGCCTGAGAACGTCCCGTACGACGACGGCGCAGAGGTAGAGCGTGCCCAGCAGGTGCAGGAGGATCGCCAGCTGGTACCCCTCCGTCGGGAGCCCCTGGTGCTTGTCCCCGCTCGTCGTGTACGCGAGGTACATCCAGATGCCCAGGAAGTACATGACCTCGCACGCCTGCCAGATCAGGAAGTCGCGCCAACGGGGCCTGGCCAGGGCGGCCAGCGGGATCAGCCACAGCACGTATTGCGGCGAGTACACCTTGTTGACCAGGATGAACACGGCGACGACGAGGAAGGCGAGCTGCGCGAAGCGCGGCCTGCGCGGAGCCGTCAATGTCAGTGCGCCGATCGCCGCGCACAGCACGAACGTCAGCAGGGTCGAGACGGTGTTGACGGTCGTGACCTCGATCGGGCTGCCGGTGCGCTGAGTGATGATCAGCCAGAAGGAGCCGAAGTCGATGCCTCGTTCCTGACTGAACGTGTAGAACTTCTTCCATCCGTCGGGAGCGAGAACCATCACCGGCAGATTGACCACCAGCCAGGAGCCCGCCGCCCCGAGCGTCGCCGCGGCGAACTCGCGCCATTTCCCCGCCCGCCAGCACAGCACGAAGACCGGCCCGAGCAGCAGCACGGGGTAGAGCTTGGCGGCCGTGGCGAGCCCGATGAGTACTCCGAACGCTCCTGCCCGCCCCCGGGACCACATCAGCATCGCCGCGGCCGTCAGCGCCACGGCCAGCAGGTCCCAGTTGATCGTCGCGGTGAGCGCGAAGGCCGGCGCGAGGGCGACCAGCAGCCCGTCCCAGGGACGGCGCCGGTGCGTACGGGCCACACAGACGGCGATGATCGCGGCGCAGACCATCAGCATGCCCGCGTTGACCATCCAATAGACCTGTTCTCGGTGCTGAAGGGATCCGCCCGGTGTCAGCCAGGACGCGACCTGCATGAACGCACCCGTCAGAACGGGGTACTCCAGGTACTGCATGTCGCCGGACAACCGGTCGAAGTAGGGCACGAGCCCGTCGGAGAAGCCCCGGGCGACGAAGAGATGCGGAATGTCCGAGTAGCAGGCGTGCGTGTACTGCGATCCGGTGCCCCTGAACCATGCCCAGTTGTAGCAGGGCAGCTTCTGCACCATGCCCAGTGCGAACATGCCGAGAGCCACCAGCGCCACGACGCCCACGGGCGTGGGTGACGTGGTGCCGAGCCGTGCCCAGCGCCCCGACCGTCCGCCGATCAGCTCGCTGCCGGCCGCGGCGATCTCGTCCTGGTGCGTGGGCCGTACGACAGGCCGTTCCTGGTCCACGCTCGTGTCTTCTGCGCTTGGCATGCCGCACATCCTGCCGTACGGGTGTGTGGCAACGACGAGGGCCGCTCGCACCACGTGGTGCGAGCGGCCCTCGTGCGACGGTCCGATGGATCAGGCGGGCGTCATCCGGCCGGGCCCCCGAGCCATCCGCCGGGCCCCCCGTGCCCATTGCCGTTGCCGTTGCCGTTGCCGTTGCCGCCGTTGTCGCCTCCGGACGGATCGGTCATCGACGGGCTGGGATCGGGACCACCGCCGTCTCCGCCGTTCGCGCCGCCATTGTTGCCCCCGCCGTTGTTGTTCTGACAGTTCTGATCCCCCGGGCTACAGGTCCCGGTCGGATCGGCCTGGGCCGAAGACGTGTTCGGTGTGGGCGACTGGGACGATTCCTCGTCCCGCGTGGGCGTCTGGTCCATTGTCGGCGTCGGCCTCGGGCTCTGTGCGCCGCCACCGTAGACCTTGTCACCGATCGGTGTCGGTTCCGGGAAGGACAGGGCCGGCTTGCCGCGCATCGCCTCCGCCATGTAGTCGTGCCAGATCTGGGCCGGGAACGAGGCACCGTGGATCGACTTCTCGCCGCCCGTGCCGTACATCTCCTCGAACTTGCGGTCCTTGTTGTTCTCGTCGTCGTCCAGCCGGTACATGCTGATGGCCGTCGACAGCTGCGGCGTGTAGCCGACGAACCACGCCGACTTGTTGCCGTCGGTCGTACCCGTCTTGCCCGCCACGTCACGGCCAGGCAGCTTCGCGGGGGTACCGGTCCCCCGCTCGACGACGTTCTTCAGTACGTCGGTGACGTTGTCGGCGATCGCGTTGTCGAAGGCGCGCTTGGGGGCGTCCTTGTGCCGGTAGATGGTCTCGCCCCGGTACTTCACCTCGGTCACGGAGAAGGGCTCGCGCTGCTGGCCACTGGCGGCGAAGGTCGCGTACGCGCCAGCCATGCGGATCGCGCTGGGCGAGGACGTACCGAGGGAGAACGACGGCACGTTCGGGTCGGCCATGTTGCGGTCGTCCTTGAGCCCGGCCTTGATGGCGACATCCTTCACCTTGTCGGTGCCGACGTCCATGCCGAGCTGCACGTATGGGGAGTTGGCGGACCACTGCATCGCTTCGCGCAGGGTGATGTTGCCCCGCGACTCATTGCCGTCGTTCGCCTGCAGCCACTGCTTGCCGTCCTCGTCGGTCCAGATCTGACCGTTGTACTCCTTGATCTTCAGGTTGTGGTCGGCGTTGTAGATGCTCAGCGGGGAGACCTTCTGACGCTCGGACAAGCCCTGATCGGGACCGAGCGAGGGATCGCGCTTGCCGTACTCCATCGCCGCCGCCAGCACGAACGGTTTGAAGGTCGAACCGACCTGCGCACCCGTGGGATCGGCGTTGTTGGTGTAGTGCTTGGTCGCGTCCTGACCGCCGTAGATCGCTTTGATGGCACCGGTCTTGGGATCCACCGACCCCCCGCCGAACTGGACGTGGGTGTCGGTCTTGGGACGCTGCTTCGGTTTGATCTTGTCCTTGTAGACCTTGTCGACGGCGGTCTCGAGCTGCTTGACCTGGTTCCTGTTGAAGGTCGTGTGGATCTCGTAGCCGCCCTGGGCGAGCATCTCCGCCGTCATACCCTCGATGTTGTTCAGGGCGTACGACTTGGCGAGGTCGACCAGGTAGCCGGTCTGACCGCCCAGTTGGGCGCTCTTCCTCCGCGGAACGGGCATCGGGAACTCGGTGTACTTGTCGCGCTCCGCCTGCGAGAGGCGCTTGTCCTTCACCTCTTCGTCAAGGATCCACTCCCACCGCTCCCTGGCCCGCTTGGTGTTCTTCGCCTGGGTGGCCTCCTCCGGATCCACCTCGGGGACGCCCGCCGGGTCGTAGTAGGTAGCACCCTTGAGCAGCGTGGCCAGGAACGCACACTCGCTCGGGTTCAGGTCCTCGGCGTCCTTGTTGTAGTACGTACGGGCCGCCGCCTGGATCCCGTAGGCACCTCGCCCGTAGGAAGAGATGTTCAGGTAGTCACGGATGATGTCCTTCTTGTCCGTCTCGTTGGTGACCTTGAGCGTGATGAAGAGTTCCTGGATCTTCCGGCTCAGGGTCTGTTCCTGGGACAGGTAGGAGTTCTTCACGTACTGCTGGGTGATCGTCGATCCGCCCTGGGTCTCGCCGCCGGTCGCCATGTTGAACAGAGCACGGGCGATGCCCATGGGGTCGATGCCCCAGTCGTCGTCGAACGACTTGTTCTCGGCCGAGATGACCGCGTTCCGCATGGCTTCGGGGATCTGTTCGTAACCGATGATCTGACGGTTGATCTCCCCGCCCGTGGCGACCATCTGCGAGCCGTCGTCATAGAAATAGACGTTGTTCTGCGCTTCCGCGGTGGCATTCACCTCAGGCTTGTCGACGAGCGCGTACGCGATGCCGGCCAGGCCCATGAGCAGGCCGAGAAAGCCGATGCAGAGGCCGGAGACGAGTTTCCACGACGGCACCCAGCGCTGCACGCCGTACTTCCCGGCGCGCGGGTAGTCGATGAAGCGCTTCTTGACAGGGCGCTGACTCCCACGGCCACGGCCCCTGCCCGGGCCTTCGTGTCCGCTGCCGCCACCACCGCGACGACGGCCTCCACCGCCGCCGCTCCCTCGGCCCCCGCCGCGCTGGGCGGCTCGTCGGGCCGCTGCACGGCCGCCGTGCGGGCTGTCCCCGCCGTGCGCACCGGATGATGACTCGGACGTTACTCCGCGTGACGGAGCGGCTCGGCGTCCGGAGGACTGCTGGGCGGCTCGTCTGGCCGCTGCACGCCCGCCACCCTGCGGTTGCGGCGTTTTGCGACGGTGCTCGCTCATGGAACGACTACTCCTCGGGCAGGCGAGAACGCCTGAAAGCGGCAGTTGAGATCCGGTCCCCCCGACTTACGGACCAGCCCGGCAACGGGCTCGTCCGCCACGCGGCCGGCTGGTCCGTCATGGCTGACGCGCGCGGGCGTCTCGCGGTCACCGGTGGTCTGCATGCCGCACAGACTACGCACGGTCAAAACCCTCCTAGGACCGAACTTCACCTCAAACAACGCAAGTCGGTGCCTACGAATTCGTGATGTGACGCCGTTCACCATGCCCACCCTTGTCGCGACGCGAGGGCCGATCTATCGTCGTGATGTATCGAGTCGATACATCAGCTCGGCACATCAGCCCCGCACAGGGCTTCGCGGAAGCACCGAGGAAGAAGGAGGCGAAGATGAGCAGGCGCTCCGGCATTCTCGAATTCGCCGTTCTCGGCTTGCTCCGCGAATCCCCCATGCACGGCTACGAGCTGCGCAAACGCCTCAACACCTCGTTGGGGATCTTCCGCGCCTTCAGCTACGGCACGCTCTATCCCTGCCTCAAGACGCTGGTCGCCAACGGCTGGTTGATCGAGGAACCGGGGCTCGCTCCGGCCGATCTCCCGCCCGCGGTCGGGCGTCCGGTCGCCCCCGCCTCCTCGCTGGCCGGGCGCCGGGCCAAGATCGTCTACCGGCTCACGGCAGAAGGTAAGGAGCACTTCGAGGAACTGCTCTCGCACACCGGCCCCGACTCCTGGGAGGACGAGCACTTCGCAGCCCGTTTCGCCTTCTTCGGGCAGACCGAGCGCGAAGTGCGGATGCGGGTGCTGGAAGGCCGCCGCAGTCGGCTGGAGGAGCGCCTGGAGAAGATGCGTGCCTCTCTGGCCCGCACACGCGAGCGCCTCGACGACTACACGCTTGAGCTGCAGCGGCACGGCATGGAGTCCGTGGAGCGCGAAGTGCGCTGGTTGAACGAGCTCATCGAGAGCGAGCGGTCGGGACGGGATCAGCGACGATCCTCGCCCGGGCGCGACGCTCAGCAGGACACCGCAGGAGAGCCGGACGGCCTGCCCCGGCGCCGGGCTGACACCCCGCCGGATCCGTCCGACGACACCTCACAGTGAGGTTCCCGCAGATCCGCGGGGCTTCATCGGGAACATCCATTACACACAGGGAGCAACCGGAATGGGTTCGGTTCGCGTAGCCATCGTCGGCGTGGGCAACTGCGCCGCCTCGCTGGTCCAGGGCGTCGAGTACTACAAGGACGCCGACCCGGCCGGCAAGGTGCCCGGCCTGATGCACGTCCAGTTCGGCGACTACCACGTGCGGGACGTCGAGTTCGTCGCTGCCTTCGACGTCGACGCGAAGAAGGTCGGGCTCGACCTCGCGGACGCCATCGGTGCCAGCGAGAACAACACCATCAAGCTGTGCGACGTGCCGAACGCCGGTGTCACCGTCCAGCGCGGCCACACCCTCGACGGTCTGGGCACGTACTACCGCCAGACCATCGAGGAGTCGTCCGAGGCCCCGGTCGACGTGGTCCAGGTCCTCAAGGACCGTGAAGTCGACGTTCTCGTCTGCTACCTGCCGGTCGGCTCCGAGGACGCGGCGAAGTTCTACGCCCAGTGCGCCATCGACGCCAAGGTCGCGTTCGTCAACGCTCTCCCGGTCTTCATCGCCGGCACCAAGGAGTGGGCGGACAAGTTCACCGAGGCTGGTGTCCCGATCGTCGGCGACGACATCAAGTCGCAGGTCGGTGCCACCATCACGCACCGAGTGATGGCGAAGCTCTTCGAGGACCGGGGTGTCATCCTGGACCGCACGATGCAGCTGAACGTCGGCGGCAACATGGACTTCAAGAACATGCTCGAGCGTGAGCGCCTGGAGTCCAAGAAGATCTCCAAGACGCAGGCGGTCACCTCTCAGATCCGTGACCGCGAGCTGGGCGAGAACAACGTCCACATCGGCCCGTCGGACTACGTGGCCTGGCTGGACGACCGCAAGTGGGCGTACGTGCGTCTTGAGGGCCGCGCCTTCGGCGACGTTCCTCTGAACCTTGAGTACAAGCTCGAGGTCTGGGACTCGCCGAACTCGGCCGGTGTCATCATCGACGCGCTCCGCGCCGCGAAGATCGCCAAGGACCGCGGCATCGGTGGCCCGATCCTCTCGGCGTCCTCCTACTTCATGAAGTCCCCGCCGGTCCAGTACTTCGACGACGAGGCCCGCGACAACGTCGAGAAGTTCATCAGGGGCGAGGTCTCCAACTGACGCGACCGGACACGGCGCGTCGCCACCGGTCCGCTGAGGAGCGGCAACGCCCCTCTCGTTCCGCACCGTTGAGGGTTCCCGGCATTCCACTCGGGGACCCTCAACGTATGTGACCCTTGATCACATGCCAGTCGTCGGTGATCTGCGCGTGCTCCTGTGCCTTCGGAACTTCCGTCGTCTGCTCGCCGTACGACTCCTCTCCCAGGCAGCCGACGGCGTCTACCAGGTCGCGCTGGCCTCATACGTCGTCTTCTCCCCCGAGAATCAGGCATCGGCGACCGCCATCGCTTCCGCGATGGCCGTTCTGCTGCTGCCCTACTCGCTCGTCGGCCCCTTCGCCGGGGTCCTGCTGGACCGCTGGCCGCGCCGCCAGGTCTTTCTGTACGGCAACGTGCTCCGCGCCGCGCTCGCCTGCTGCACCGCGTTCCTGATCCTCGGCTCGGCGCCGGAATGGCTCTTCTACGCCTCCGCGCTCTGCGTCACCGCGGTCAATCGCTTCGTACTGGCCGGGCTCTCGGCCGCGCTGCCACGGGTCGTCGACAAGGAGCGACTGATCCTCGCCAACTCGCTCTCGCCGACCGCGGGCACGCTCGCAGCATCGGCGGGCGGCGGCCTCGCCTTCGTCGTGCGACTGGTCATCGCCGACTCCGATGCGACGGTGGTGCTGCTGGGCGCCGCGCTCTATCTCGCCTCGGCCCTGACGTCTCTGAGCCTGGCCACCAGACTCCTCGGACCGGATCGGGACGAGCACCGGGTCCGGCTGGGGACGGCGACGGCCGTCACCGCTCGTGGGCTCGTCGAGGGGCTGCGTCATCTGTCGGAGCGGAGACCTGCCGCCCGGGCACTGGCCGCCATGACCGTGTTCCGCTTCTGCTACGGCGCTCTGACCGTGATGGTGCTGATGCTGTGCCGGTACGCCTGGTCAGGCACCGATTCCCGAGGGCTGGCCCTGCTCGGGCTGGCGGTGGGCGTATCGGGCGCGGGGTTCTTCTCCGCGGCGGTGGTGACGCCCTGGACGGCGGGGCGGCTCGGCCGGTTCCGCTGGATGGCGGTGTGCGCGGCGACCGCCGCGGTCCTCGAACCCACGCTGGGGCTGTGGTTCGTCCCCGCACCGGTGCTCGCCGCCGCGTTCGTCCTCGGGCTCGTGACTCAGGGGGCGAAGATCGCGACGGACACAGTGGTGCAGACCTCGGTGGACGATGTCTTCCGCGGCAGGGTGTTCTCCCTTTACGACGTGCTGTTCAACGTGGCCTTCGTAGGCGCCGCCGCGGTCTCCGCGGCGCTACTGCCGCCCGACGGGCGGTCGGTGCCCGTGGTGATCGGAGCGGCGGCACTGTATGCCGTCACCGCCATCCTGCTGTCCCGGTGGAGGCACACCGACAACGCGCTCAGGAGCCGGTAGGGGGGGGGGGGGGGGGGGGGGGGGGGGGGGGGGGGGGCGGGGCGGCCGCCCCCCCCCCCCCCCCGGGGGGGCGCCCCCCCCCCCCCCCCCCCGCCCCCCGGCCCCGGGGGGGGGCGGGCGCGCC